>JADGOP010000017.1 GCA_017882935.1 Actinomycetota bacterium | reverse complement strand
CACGCGGTGCCGTCCGGATCCGCGTCGCCGGAGAGAAGCCGGCTGACCTCTCCGGCCGAGCGTGACGTCGGACACGACCGCCCAGGACACACTCTGCGTCAACCAACAGTCGACTACTCTCCGTGAGGACGTTTTCGGCGCGGTGGTGGTCTCGAGCCAGGGGGCGAGGTGGACGGTGGAGCAGGTCTGGCCGGCAGCATGACTTCGGACGACGCCGCCCACGACCCGAGGGGACCCGAAGTGGTCCTCGTCGTCGATTCGGGCCATGTCGTCCGCTCTGCGAGCCCGTCCGCGTCGACCGCCTTCTCGGTGCCCGCCGACAAGCTCGACGACACCCCCCTCTTCGACCTCGTCTACCGGGGCGACCGGGGCCGGCTCAACGATGCCCTGCTGCGCATCCAGCGCGACCCCTCGACGCCCCAGAACCTTGCCGTCCGGGTGCTCTACGACCTGCCCCGGGCGCCCTGGGCCGAGCTCACCGTGCAGCCGCTCCACACCGGCGAGGCCGATTCCATCGTGGTCACCATCAGGCCGTTCCTCTCGGGTGCCACCCAGGAGCCCGCCCCCGACCCCGACGGCGACCGCTACCACGCGCTCGTGCAGAACTCGTCCGACATCGTGCTCGTCACCGATCCCGACGGCATCGTGCGCTTCGCCAACACGGCCATGCTGCGCACCCTCGGGGCCCGGCCCGACGAGCTGCTCTCCTCGCAGATCCTCGACATCCTCCACCCCGACGACCACGACTCGGTCACCGCGGCCATGGTGCGCGTGCTCGAGCACCCCGACAAGGTCGCCCGGGTCGAGATGCGGGCGCGGCGCGCCGACGGCAGCTACCGCTGGATCGAGGGATCGATCCGCAACCTGCTCGACAACCCCGAGGTCCGGGGCATCCTCGGCAACGGGCGCGACATCACCGATCGCCGGCTCGCCGAGGCCGCGCTGCGCGCCAGCGAAGAGCGCTTTCGCTCGCTCGCGGCGTCGTCGCCGAGTGCCATCTTCGAGTGCGACCTCGACGGCCACCTCACCTACGCCAACGACCGGTGGTTCGAGATCACCGGGCGCGACGTGGGGCTCGACGACACCGTGTGGTCGGTGATCCACCCGGACGACGCCGGAGTCCTCCGCGACCGCTGGGAGGCCGAGGCCTCGCTCGACGGCTTCGGCATCCGGTTCCGGGTGCACCGACCCGACGGCAGCGATCGCTGGGTCGACGCCTGCACCACCCCGCTCCGGGCCGGCAACGGCGTCGTCGAGGGCCATGTCGGCACCTTGCACGACGTCACCGACCTGGTGGCGGCCCGTCGCGAGTCGCTGCGGTTCCAGGCCATCGTCGAGAACACCCCCGACGTGGTGGCGATCGTGGGCGAGGACCTCGCGGTCGAGTTCCTCAACCGCTCGGCGCGCGAGGTGTTCGGGGTCGGCGAGCGCACCGACCTCGGATCCCTCGAGCTCCAGCACGGCTTCTCCGAGGCGGCCTGGGTGCAGCTGCTCGGCGGCACGCTCGACGCGGTCACCGACGAGCACGTGTGGAGCGGCGAGCTCAACCTGCTGCGCGCCGACGGCAGCGAGATCCCCATGTCGCAGGTGGTGCTCGCCGGCACCGACGACGAGGGCGAGAGCCGCTGGTACGCCAGCATCGCCCGCGACATCAGCGACCTGAAGCACTACCAGCACGAGCTCGTGCGCCAGGCCCGCCACGACCCGCTCACCGGCCTCCCCAACCGCATGCTGCTCATCGAGCGCCTCGCCACCGCCCTCGAGAAGGCCGGCGCGGAGGAGGACGTCGTCGCGCTCCTCTTCATCGACCTCGACCGCTTCAAGGTGGTCAACGACAGCCTCGGTCACCAGGCCGGCGACGAGCTCCTCGTGGCCCTCGCCGACCGCCTGGTGGCCACCGTCCGCCCCGGCGACCTCGTGGCCCGCTTCGGTGGCGACGAGTTCGTCATCGTGTGCGAGGGGGTCGAGGGCCCCGAGACGGCCATCGCGCTCGCCGACCGCATCCTGCAGCAGACCGCAGGCCTGGTCGACGTGGGCGACTCGCAGGTGCACGTGTCGGTGAGCATCGGCGTGGTCGTCGCCTCCGGGCACGAGAAGCCGGGCGAGCTGCTGCGCGACGCCGACGCCGCCATGTACGTGGCCAAGAGCCGGGGCCGCGACCGCGTCGAGGTGTTCGACCACGACCTGCGGGCCCGCGTGGTCACCCGGCTCGCCACCGAGCAGGCCCTGCGCCGCGGCATCGAGCGCGACGAGTTCCTGCTCCACTTCCAGCCCGTCATCGACCTGCGATCCGGCGCCATCCTCGGGGCCGAGGCCCTGCTGCGCTGGAACCACCCCGAGAGCGGACAGCTCGGCCCCGCCAAGTTCCTCGCGGTCGCCGAGGAGAGTGGCCTGCTCCAGCCGCTGGGCAGCTGGGTCCTGCAGGAGGCGTGCCGGCAGGCCGTCAGCTGGACCGTCATCGAGGGCGGCAGGCCCGTCGACGTGTTCGTCAACATCTCCGCGGGTCAGCTGAGCGACCCGGGCCTCGTCGACGAGGTGCGGCTGGTGCTCGAGAGCAGCGGCATCGCGCCCGAGCGCCTCCTGCTCGAGGTCACCGAAGGCACCCTCATGGCCGATGCCGCGGCCACGTCCAAGGTGCTCGGCGCCCTGCGCGCGCTCGGCGTCCGCATCGCGGTCGACGACTTCGGCACGGGCTACTCGTCGCTCAGCTACCTCACCCGCCTCCCCGTCGACCTGCTCAAGGTCGACCAGAGCTTCGTGTTCGGCATCGGCCACCGCTCCGGCGACCAGGAGGTCACCGCGGCGATCGTGGCGCTCGCCCACACGCTCGGCATGCAGGCCGTGGCCGAGGGCGTCGAGACCGCGGAGCAGCTGGCCGAGCTGCGGGCGCTCGGCTGCGACATGGCCCAGGGCTTCCGCTTCAGCGCGCCGCTCTGCGCCGCCGACTTCGCCGAGATGCTGGCCCGGGGCGACTACATCCTCTGAGGGCCGCGCCGGCCGCTACCAGCCCTGGTAGTCGGGGTCGCGGCGCTCGATGAAGGCCTGCACGCCCTCGTTGGCGTCGCGGGTCTGCATGTTCATCTCCTGCGCCCACGACTCGTCGAGCAGGGCGGTGGCCCGGTCGGAGTCGAGCGACCGGTTGAGGAGCACCTTGGTGAGGCCCAGGGCGTGCGTGGGACCGGACGCCAGGCGACGGGCCCAGCTGCCCGCCTCGGCCTCGAGGTGCGACGCCGGCACGACCTTGTTGATGAGGCCGATCTGCAGCGCGTCGATGGCCGAGACGTCGTCGCCGAAGAACATCAGCTCCTTGGCGCGGTGCAGGCCGATGAGGCGGGGGAGCAGGTAGGCGCCGGCCCCGTCGGGGACCAGGCCGCGGCGCACGAACACCTCGATGAACCGGGCGTTCTCGGCGGCCACCACCAGGTCGGCGGCGAGCGCCAGGTGGGCACCGATGCCGGCGGCGGTGCCGTTGACCGCGGCGATGACGGGCTTGTCGCAGTCCATCACCGCGCTCACGAGTCGCTGCGCACCGTTGCGGATGACGCGGCCGACGTGCCCGATGGGCCGGTCGGGGGCACCTTCGGGCTTGGGGACCTCGCGCTGGCGGGCCCGGAGGTCGGCGCCGGTGCAGAAGGCGTCGCCCGTGGCGGTGAGCACCACGGCGCGAACTGCGAGCTGCTCGCTGGCGCCCTCGAGCAGCTCGATGACCCGGTCGCGCTGGTAGGGCGACACCGCGTTCTTCACGTCGGGACGATCGAGCGTGATCCACGCCACGCCGCCGTCGAGGCGGTAGCGGACCTGCTCGTCGAGGGGCAGTTCGGCGGTCGGGGTGCGGGGGTTCGTCGCGTCGCTCATATCGGAGGTCGAGCGTAGAGGGCGGGGGGCCTTGTCTGATGGTCCGTCAGGTCCGCTACCCTCGCCTGCGTGCTGCAACACTTCACGGCGAGCGACGTCGATGCCGTCAACTACGGCATGCTCATGCTCCGCGTGGGCACCGGCGTCACCCTGGCGGCGCACGGCTACAACAAGTTCTTCGGCGGCGGCCGCATCCCCGGCACCGCGAACTGGTTCAACAGCATGGGCATGCGACCCGGCAAGGTGCACGCCATCCTCGCTGCGAGCACCGAGATGGGCGCCGGGATCCTGATGGCGCTCGGCCTGCTCACCCCCCTCGCCTCGGCGGCGTTCGTCTCCCTCATGGTGGTGGCGGCCTACACCGTGCACATCAAGAAGGGCTTCTTCATCGTGAAGAGCGGCTGGGAGTACAACTGGATCCTGGCGCTGATCGCGGTGACGGTGGCAACCATCGGGCCGTACAAGTACTCGCTCGACTACGCGCTCGGCATCGCCTTCCGCTTCAACGGCCTCACCGGCTTCCTCATCGCCCTCGTGGTCGGGCTCGGGGGCGCGGGGCTGCAGCTCGGCCTCTTCTACCGGCCTCCCAGAGACGCCTGACCTCACGTCCAAGCGTCCGTCGATCACCGAGGATGGCATCGTGACCGACACCGACCGAACCGCCCTGTTGGTGTGGACCTCCAGTCCGGCATCGTCGACAGCCTCTCGGGCGTCGAGCCGCTGCTCGACCGGTCCGTCGCCGCGCTCGACGCGGCCCGTGCCGCGGGGCTGACGGTGGTGTTCGTGCGGGTGGCGTTCCGACTGGGCGCGCCTGAGGCCAGTCCCCGCAACGCCGCGTTCTCGGCGCTCGCCGGCAGCGACCGGCATCGCCACGAGCGGCGTCGTGCTGTCGACGCTGCGCCTGGCGGCCGACCTCGACTTCCGACTCACCGTGCTGTCCGACGCGTGCGCCGACCGTGACGACGAGGTGCACCGCGTGCTCACCGAGAAGGTGTTCCCGCGGCAGGCCACGGTGGTCACGGTCGCCGAGTGGGTCGCGTCGCTCGACACCTGAGGTCGGGCACGCGGCGCCGGGTGGCATCGCCGCCGTGGCCCCTTAGGGTGCGCCGATGGCCGCCGACTGGACAACCATCGCCTCGCTCGCGACCGCGACGGGCACGATGGTGCTGGCACTCGCGACCTTCAGTTCGGTGCGCTCGTCGAACCGGTCGGCGCGCCTGGCCGAGCGGGCCCTGTCGGTGCGGCTCCGGCCGCTGCTCATGGCCGGCCGTCTCGAGGACCCGCCGCAGAAGGTGCGCTGGGGCGACGACCACATCGAGAAGGTCGAGGGCTCCGAGGCCGTCGTGCGGGAGGTCGACGGCTCGCACTACCTCGCGTTCGGGGTGCGCAACGCGGGCGCCGGCATCGCGGTGCTCCACTCGTGGCAGCTCGCGCCCGACGACGGGTCCGCCGACGCCGAGCAACCCGATGTCAGCCGCTTCCGCCGCCACACCCGCGACATCTACGTGGCCAGTGGCGACCTCGGGTTCTGGCAGGCCGCCATCCGTGACGCCGACGACGAGTTCCGGGCCGTCGCCGAGGACCTCATCGGGCAGCGCAAGGTGTTCGCCATCGACATCATGTACGGCGACCACGAGGGCGGCCAGCACACGGTGAGCCGCTTCTCGATCGCACCCCTCGGCGAGGACCGCTGGCTGTGTGCGGTCGTCCGCCACTGGCACCTCGACCGCGACGACCCCCGAGCCGACGACTGAGGGTCCCCGCCAACCCGCGCCCCCCCCAACCGCGAATGTTCTGTGGGAAGCCCCGGATAGCGGGCACGTACGGGGTTAGCTACAGCAAGCACGCCGCAGCGAGCGAAGGTAGCGACCGATGTACAGGCGCGACACCGCACTGGTGAGCGGCTGCGCGAGGCGCGTCACCGGCTGTGCTCCCTGGGCGAACACCGTGACGGTGAACATCACCGACCCGTGCTCGGTGCGGTCGAGCACGAAGGACTCCTCGCCGCGTTCGGGGTGCCCGGGGAGGGTGCCGTAGGCGAAGCCGTAGCGGTCGGCCTCGTCGACGACGTGCACGATCCGACAGCCGAACACGTCGACGACGGGTCCGATCCGTACGCTGAGCGCCACCGTGGCGCCGGCCTCGAGCGGCGCGTCGGCGGGGAACACCCGGACCCCGGCGCCGGTGTGCGCCCGCCACTGGTCGAGCGCCCCGCGTGCCGCGGCCCACACCTCGTCACCACGTCCGAGCGCGATCGACGAGCGGCCGTGGTGGTACCCGGGCGGCAGCGTCTCGCCGAGCGATGCGCCGAGGTCCGGGTAGGTCGGCTCGAGCCGGCTGAAGGTCAGCAGTGCTTCGGTGAGGACGGCGTCGGACGGTTGGCGGACACGGAGCACCGGCGAAGTGTCGCGCGGACGCCCGGATCTCCGGCCGGCAGGCCGCCTCGAGGGCCGCGCTTGCTGTAGCTAACCCCGTAAGTGCCCGCTATCCGGCGCTTCCCACAGAACATTCGCGACTTGGGGCCTGCGCGTGGGTCAGGCGGAGGGCTCGGAGCCGAAGATGCCGACGAAGCTGACCATCTCGCCGGGGTAGCCACCGAGGTTGTGGGTGAGACCGAGCTTGCGGTCGTTCTGGATGGCGCGCTCGGCGGGCACCTCCTTGCGGAGCTGCAGGAACACCTCGTAGAGCATGCGCAGGCCCGACGCGCCGACCGGGTGGCCGAAGCTCTTCAGGCCACCGTCGGTGTTGACGGGCATGTCGCCGGTGAGGTCGAAGGTGCCGGCCAGCTCCTCCTTCCAGGCCTGCCCGCGCTCGGCGAACCGGAGGTCCTCCATGAGGACCAGCTCGGTGGGGGTGAAGCAGTCGTGCACCTCGGCGAGGGCCAGCTCGCGGCGGGGGTCGGTGACGCCGGCCTGGGCGTAGGCGTCGTCGGCGGCCGCGGCGCACTCGCGGAAGGTGGTGTAGTCGTACTCGGGGTCGAGCAGGCCCGAGCCGTTGCCCGACACCACCGACAGGGCCTTCACGTAGATGGGGTTGTCGGTGTACCTGTGGGCGTCCTCGGCCCGCACGACGATGGCCGCGGCCGAGCCGTCGGCCACACCGGCGCAGTCGAACACGCTGAGGCGCCCGGCCACCGCAGCCATGTTGCAGATGGCCTCGACGCTCATCTCCTTGCGGAACTGCGCGAGGGGGTTCTTGGCACCGTTGGCGTGGTTCTTCGAGGCGATGCGGGCCACGACGCGGCGCAGCTCGTCCTCGTCGACGCCGTAGCGCTGGGCGTAGGCCGGCAGCACGAGGCTGAACATGGCCGCCGCAGTGAGCGTGCGGGCGGTGCCGTCGTTCGGGATGGGGAAGGCGTTGAGCCCCTGGTAGCCCGAGTCCTTGACCTTCTCGACGCCGATGGCCATGGCCACGTCGTAGGCCCCCGAGGCGACCGCGTACGACGCCTGGCGCAGCGCCTCGGAACCCGTGGCGCACATGTTCTCGACCCGCGTGACGGGCTTGCCCTCGAGCTTGAGGGGGGCGGCCAGGGTGATGCCGCTCATGCCCGACTGGGCGGTGCCCAGCCAGTAGGCGTCGACGTCGTCCTTGGTGACCCCCGCGCTGCGGTAGGCCGCCTCTGCCGCGTCGATGAGCAGGTCGTCGGTGCCCTTGTCCCAGTGCTCGCGGAAGGGCGTGCAGCTCATCCCGACGATGGCGACGCGGTCCTTGATGCCGTGTGATCCCATGGTGGCTCCTCGTTCGATCCCGGGCCGCTCAGCGGACGGGACGTGCCTTCCAGAAGTAGTTGGCGATGCCGTCGCTGGTGTTGAGGCGACGGAAGGTCATCTCGACCTTGTCGCCGATGCTGACGCCGTCGGCGGCGACGTCGGTGAGCTCCACCGGCAACCGGCCCCCACCGTCGAAGTTGACGACGGCGAACACCACGGGCGGGCTGGGGGAGTAGACGAGCTTGTCGACGGTGAAGGTGAGCACCGTGCCCTGGAGGTCGGCCATCGGTGCCGGCTCCATGTCGTCGACGTTGCCGCCCACGAACGACACCCGTGACGGCGGGAGGTGGACGGCGCCGCTCTCACGGTCGCGCGACCCCACGAAGCCGTACTTCCAGTCGTAGCTGCGCCCCGCGGCCGAGGCCGACATGCGGGCCGGCTCGGGTCGGCGGGGCGGCTCGACGGTGACCTGACCACGCCAGGACAGGAACTTGGCGTAGGGCAGGTCCGGGTTGCCGCCGGCGATCTGGTCGCCGATGGACCGCGCCGGCTGCCAGTCGGTGATGGCGTCGGTGGTGCGCAGCAGGAGCACGTCGACGCCGTCGGCGAGCCCGACGAGGGCGATGACCTGCCCGGGCGTGGCCGCTTCGAGCGCGCCGGCCAGACGGAGGCCCGCTTCGGCCGTGCCGGCGTTGCCGATGGTGGCCGAGTAGTCGTCGGCGACCGTGCCCACGCCGGTGCCGAGCTTGCGCGCCGCGGCCTTCACGGCCCGGCTGTGCGAGCCGGCGACGACGAGCACATCGACCTGCTCCGGGCTGAGACCAGCGGCCTTGAGGGCCTCGTTCCAGGCCTGGTCGGCGAGCGGGCCGAACTGCGTCTCGGCGAAGCGCTCCTCCCAGTGGCGGGTGCGCGACTCGCCCGGGACGCGCCAGGTGTCGAGGAACTCGCGGGTGGCCGACCCGGCGCCCAGGTACTCGGCGATGACCGGGCCCGCCGAGTCGTCGCCCACCAGCAGCGCGGCCGAGGCGTCGCCGCCCGAGGCCTCGTCGCCACCGGTGGCCTGACCGGTGCGGATGTCGGCCGACGTGACGAGCACCGCAGGGTCGTTCGATGCCAGCGCGGCCCGGAGGGCGCCGATGCCGGACCGGACCCCGCCACCGAGGTCGTAGGCGGCCGCCGAGGAGTCGAGCCGCAGCGCCGCGTGGACGATGGTGGCGTTGGTCTTGTCGAGGTAGGTGGGGACGGCCGTGGCGAACCAGAGGGACTCGGGCGAGCACCCGTCGGGCGCCGCCGCCAGCGCGTAGCGCCCGGCCTCGACCGCGAGCGTGGTGGTGTCCTGGTCGTAGGACGCCACCGACCGGGTGCCCTTGCCCCCGCCCGAGCCGAAGAACTCGGTGATCTTCGCCCGGTCGAGCCGGTTGTGGGGCACGTACCCCGCGGCGCTGATGATCCCTCGCATGGCGCTCCTGTTTCGGTGTTCGACGTCTGCTCCGGGCGCACAGGGGGCGCGCACCGGGACCGGAGATGATTGTAGGGCCCTATTTCTGACACAGTGTCAGCTAGTGGCGCCAACCGATGGTCGGGGTGCCCGACCCAGTGGAGAGCCACACATGCAGTTGGGGGACATCGCCAATCCGGGCGCTGCGGAGCACGGCAAGCCGCTCGAGGGCGTGCGGGTGCTCGCCGCTGAGCAGATGCAGGCGCTGCCCTACGCCACGCAGCTGCTGTCGCGGCTCGGCGCCGACGTGGTGAAGGTCGAGAACCCCCGCGGTGGCGACTCCGGGCGGGGCTCCGACCCCGGCATGGCGTCGCCCACGGGTGAGCGCATCGGCTCGACCTTCCTGCGCAACAACCTCGGCAAGCGCAGCGTCGGCATCGACCTCAAGGACCCGCGGGGCCGTGACCTCTTCGTGGAGCTCGCGGGCCACTTCGACGTGGTGGCCGAGAACTTCAAGGCCGGCACCATGGACCGCCTCGGGCTCGGCTACGACACCCTCGCCGCTCGCTGGCCCGCGCTGATCTACGTGTCGGTGTCGGGGTTCGGCGACGCCGATGCCTCGCCCTACGCCTCGTGGCCCGCGTACGCGTCGGTCGCCGAGGCCATGTCGGGCATCTACGAGTTCAAGCGCGCTCCCGGACAACCACCCGTGGTGAGCCCGGTGGGGGCGCTCGGCGACATCAGCTCGGGCCTCTTCGCCACCATCGGCGTCCTCGCGGCGCTGCGCCACCGCGAGCGCACCGGCCTCGGTCAGGAGGTCGACGTGGCGATGTACGACGCCATGCTCTCGATGACCGACATCGTCACCAACTTCTGGTCGCTGGGCATGAAGCCCGAGCCGGGCAAGCGGCTGCCCGGGATCATGACCGGCTTCGAGGCCGCCGACGGCTGGTTCATCATGCAGGTCAGCCGCGAGCACCAGTTCGCGCGGCTCGCCGCCACGGTCGGGCACCCCGAGTGGGTCGACGACCCCCGCTTCGCCACCCGGCAGGGCTGGGCCGATCACCTCGACGACGTCATCCGCCCCGCAGTCGACTCCTGGGCGGGCGACAAGTCGAAGCTCGACGTGTGCCGGGAGCTGGCCGAGGCGGGCCTCGCCGTGGGGCCGTGCAACAGCGCCGAGGACGTGCTCGCCGATCCGCACGTGGCCGCCCACCACATGCTGGTGGAGGTGCCGCGCACCGATGGCGTCGAGCAGCCCTACCTGGTGCCGGGGAACCCCGTGAAGCTGTCGAACATGACCGAGGGCCCCGAGACCCGCGTGCCGTGGCTCGGCGAGCACACCGCAACGGTGCTGGGTGACGAGCTCGGGCTCTCGGCCGATGAGCTGGCCGAGCTGGGTGCGGCAGGCGTGATCTCGTGAGCCGGTCTGCCGTTCGCGGCCCGCTCCGATCTGCTCTGATGCCCGCCGTGCATCGCAACCCGAGCCCTGTCCGCCTCGTCACCGCCGCCCTCTTCGTGGCGCTCGTTGGCCTGTCCGCCTGCTCGTCGAGCAAGGGCAGCGCCAGCAGCGCCGGCTCGTCGTCGACGGCCGCGGCTCCCACGAGCGGCGCCACCTCGACGACGGCCGCCATCGCGGCACGCCCGTCAGCCGGGTGCCAGCAGACCCAGCCCGCCGCTCAGCTCTCGAAGAAGTACACCATCGCCGTGGCCGGCACCGACCGCTGGTACCTGCTGAGCAACCCGGCGCCGGCCGCCACCGCCAAGCCCCGCCCGCTGGTCGTCGACTTCCACGGCCTGTCCGAGGGCGCCCAGGCCCACGTCCTCATGTCGAAGCTGGGCGACCTCGGCCAGCAGGAGGGCTTCGTCGTCGTCACACCGAAC
The DNA here is from genome assembly GCA_017882935.1 of Actinomycetota bacterium. Classification (GTDB taxonomy): domain Bacteria; phylum Actinomycetota; class Acidimicrobiia; order Acidimicrobiales; family Iamiaceae; genus JADGOP01. The sequence continues at coordinate 2,959 of JADGOP010000017.1, read as the reverse complement.
GGCACCAAGACCCCGGTGCAGTGGGACGTCACGGCACCGCCCGCCACCAACAAGGACGTGGCGTTCATCAAGGCCTTCCTCGCCAAGGTCGAGGCCGAGCAGTGCATCGACACCGCCCGGGTGTACGCCACCGGCCTCTCCGACGGCGCCTTCATGACCTCCTACGTGGGCTGCAACATGGCCGACACCTTCGCCGCCATCGCCCCGGTCGCCGGCGTCCAGCACCCCGCCACCTGCAAGCCGGGCCGCAAGGTGCCGGTGCTCGCGTTCCACGGCACGCAGGACCCGATCCTCTACTTCAACGGCGGCATCGGCATGGGCAAGCTCAACAGCGTGCTCGGCCCGAAGAACGGCCTCCCGACCACGTCGGCGGCACCCACCACCACCGAGGCCCCCCAGATCAGCGGCGCCGGGTACCCCGAGCACGTGAAGGCCTGGGCCGTGGCCAACGGCTGCAACCCGACGCCCACCGACACCCGCATCAGCAGCGAGGTCATCCACCGGGTGTACTCCTGCCCCGACAGCGCGGTGGAGTTCTACATCGTGCTCGGGGGCGGGCACGCCTGGCCGGGCAGCGCCTTCAGCCAGTCGATCGCCAACTTCGTGGGCTACACGACCATGCAGATCGACGCCAGCAAGCTCGACTGGGCCTTCTTCAAGCGCTTCGCCCTGCCCGCCAGCTGACCGACCCGGGATTCACTGAACCAGATGCGCGCACCACGAGCGCTTTCGGTGCAGTGAACCGCGACGACGTCAGTCGAGGACGGCGACGGCGACCCGGTCCTCGAGCTCGCGGTCGTCCCACCAGCTGAGCTGCAGCTGCTTCGCCCGGCGGAAGTAGAGCTGGATGTCGTACTCGTTGGTGAAGCCGACACCTCCGAAGATCTGCTGCGCCATGGCGGTGACGTCGCGGTAGGTCTTGCAGGCGAAGAGCTTGGCCATGGGGGCGAGGCGTGACGTGTCGTGGCCGTTGGCCGCAGCCCAGGCCGCCTCGTAGACGAGCAGCGTGGCGCCGTCGACGTTGGTCTTGGCGTCGGCGAGGTTGTGGGCCAGGGCCTGGAAGGCGCCGAGGGGCTTGTCGAACTGCTCGCGGTCCTTGGCGTACTGCACCGTGATCTCGAGGGCGTACTGCGCGCCGCCGGCAGCCTGGGCCGCCGCGAGGACGGCGCCGTCGAGCATGGTGGCGTTCCACGTGGCCCAGCCAGTGCCCGCGGCACCGATGCGGTCGGACGCGGGGACGTGGACGTCGGTGAACGTCACGTCGTACTGCGTGTCGGACGAGATCGAGGTCTTCTGCGTGAGGACCACGCCGGGGGCGGTGGGGTCGACGAGGAACAGGTCGATGTCGGTGGGCGCGTCGCCGGTGCGGGCGAGCACGACGAGCCGCTCGGCCGACGACGCGAAGGCCACGTGGCGCTTGGTGCCGCTGAGCACGACACCGCCGGTGTCGGGAACGGCCCGGAGTTGCACGCCCGTCGGCGCGTAGCTGTTGTTCGGCTCGAGCCAGGCGACCGACAGGATCGCCTCGCCACTGGCGATGCGGGGCAGCCACGCGGCCCGCTGCTCGGCGGTGCCACCCCGCGTGAGCGCCCCGCCGGACAGCACCGACGACACGAAGTGGGGCGTGGGCACGAGCGAGCGGCCCAGCTCCTCGTAGACCACCGCGGTCTCGAGCAGCGACATCTCGGAGCCACCGAACTCGGCCGGGAGGGTGAGGCCGATGAGGTCGAGCTCGCCGAGCTGCTTCCAGAACTCGGGCTGGAACCCGACCGGGTCGTCCTCGAGGGCGCGCACCGCGTCGAGCCCGGCCGAGGTGCACAGGCCGCGCACCATCTCCCGCAGCATGTCCTGTTCGGGGCTGAAGTCGAGATCCATCGCTAGCTGGTCCTTCCGGGGGTGGGGCGAGAGGGGGCACGCGGGTCAGGGCTGCCACTGGTGGCCCTTGCGGGCCCAGGGGTTGTCGCCGGCCGAGACGGGGAGCGCGATGCGGGCGGTGCAGTCGGTCTTGAGGTCGTCGTCGACGGTGAGCGACACGAGCACCTCGACCCAGCCGCAGCCGGTGTCGTCGGTGCCGACCGAGGTGACGGTTCCGCGCAGCACCATGGTGTCGTCGGGGAAGACGGAGCCCTTCATGCGGAACTTCATGCGGCCGAGCCGGCCCTCGGGCCCGCTCCAGTCGGTGAGGAAGCGCTCGAACCAGGCCGCCTGGTTGGGCGTGTTGAGGAAGATGTTCCTGGTGCCGTTGCGGTTGACGGCGAAGTCGTGGTCGTGGTGCATGGGGCGCCAGTCGCGGGCCGCGAGGGCGCCGAGCACGACGGTGGTGGCCGTGACGTCGTACGACAGCTCGGGCAGGGTGTCGCCCTCGTGGACGTCGCCGAGCAGCGGGTGGGCGGTGTCGGTGGTCATGCCGCGTCCCTCCGGTAGCCGAAGCCGGTGTAGCTCTCGACGCCGACGAGCTCGTCGCGCTGGTTGAAGTACTCCACGTCGATCACCCAGAAGCGACCGCTGCCGAGCTTCGTGGTCTTGGGCCCGCTGACCGACCGCAGGACCTGGTGGGTGCGCAGGCGGTCGCCCGGACGGACGGGCTCGTGGAAGACGATGGTGTTGTCGGTCATCACGGCCTCGGGCAGGTCGAACGCCGCCTTCAGGTCGAAGTGCACCTGCAGCGGCAGCGCCTGCTCGGTGCGGCCGGGCGCCCAGTGGTGGGGTCGGAACCACACCGACAGCGTGGTGGGCGGCGCGATCGGCCCGCCGGTGAGCTCCTCGGCCACGGCCTTGTCCCAGAACAGCGGGTTGCCGTTCTCGACCGACGAGCACGACGTCCAGATGTAGCCCTGCTCGACGGGGAAGTCGCCGGCGACCTCGTACTGGACCTTCCCGATGAGGTCGGTGATGGCGGCCGGGATGCCGGCGCCGGCGCCGGCATCGGCGGTGTCGGTGGTGTCGGGTGGGGGCGTCA
>JADGOP010000268.1 GCA_017882935.1 Actinomycetota bacterium | reverse complement strand
CCCCCGACACGCACGAGGCCGAGGGCGACGGCGCCGTCATCGAGGTGGTCGAGCCGCCTCCGGTCGAGGCCGAGCCCGAGGTCCGAGTCCGGCCGAGCTTCCGCGAGCGCCTGGCCAAGGCCCGCGGTGCGGTGTCGGGCTACTGGGGCTCGATCCTGTCGCGCTCCGGCATCGACGACGAGACCTGGGACGAGCTCGAGGAGGCCCTCATCCGGGCCGACGTCGGCGCCGGCCTCACGGGTGAGCTGCTCGACGAGCTGCGCACCCGCGTGAAGGCCGAGGGCATCACCGAGTCCGCGGTGCTGCTCGAGGCCCTCAAGGCCGACATCGCCACCCGTCTCGACCTGGGCGACCGGTCGCTGCGCCTCGACGCCGACGCCACCAACGTGTGGCTCTTCGTGGGCGTCAACGGCGTCGGCAAGACCACCACCATCGGCAAGCTCGCCAAGCGCGAGACCGAGGCCGGCTGGACCGTCGTCCTCGCCGCGGGTGACACCTTCCGCGCCGCCGCGGCCGAGCAGCTCGAGACCTGGGCCACCCGCGCCGGGGCGCACTTCGTGCGCGGCGCCGAGGGCGCCGACCCCAGCTCGGTCGTCTACGACGGCATCGAGGCCGCCGCGGCCCGTGGCGCCGACCTGGTCCTCGCCGACACCGCCGGCCGCCTGCACAACAAGAGCAACCTCATGGACGAGCTGAGCAAGGTGCGCCGCGTCGCCGACAAGGACCCGGGCCACGTCACCGAGGTGCTCCTGGTGCTCGACGCCACCACCGGGCAGAACGGCCTGGCGCAGGCGCGTGAGTTCACCGCGGCGGTCGAGCTCACCGGCGTGGTGCTCACCAAGCTCGACGGGTCGGCGAAGGGCGGCATCGTGCTCGCCATCCAGTCCCAGCTCGGCATCCCCGTGAAGCTGGTGGGCGTCGGCGAGACCGCCGACGACCTCATCGAGTTCGATCCGCAGCAGTTCGTCGACGCGCTGTTCTCGGTGGAGTGAGACGCGTGACCCGATCGCTGCCCTGTGGCCTGGAGGCTCCAGCATGTCCCTGATCCGCATCGCGGTCCTGCCGCTCCGCACCGCCTACAAGGTCGGTCGCGGCACCACGCGCGTCGTCGGCTACCGCCGCGTGGCGCTCATCGGCGTCGGTGTGGGCATCGGCCTGCTGGTCGCCCCCGTTCCGGGCGCCGAGCTGCGACGCCGCATCCGCGACGAGATCTCCCGCCGCCGCGCCGGCAGCGAGCCGAGCGTCGAGGAGCGGGTGCGCCAGCACCTGCAGCAGGCGCCCCGCACGTGGCACCTCCCCCAGCCCGAGGTGGTGGCCGTGGCCGCCACCGAGGGTCCCGGCTGGGAGGTGGTGCTGGCGGGCGAGGTGGCCGACGACTCGAGCCGCCGCGACCTCGAGCTCGCCGCAGCGTCGGTCACCGGCGTGCTGCGCGTCGACAACCGCCTGCGCGTCTCGGGCACCACGCCCACACCCGCCGACGCCTGACCCGCCGACCGAGGACCCCCCATGTTCGACGCCCTGACCGACCGCTTCGACGGCATCTTCAAGCGCCTCCGCGGCCACGGCCGCCTCACCGAGGCCGACGTCGACGAGGTGCTGCGCGAGATCCGCCTGGCCCTCCTCGAGGCCGACGTGAACTTCAAGGTGGTGCGCGACCTCGTGGCGCGCATCCGCGAGCGATGCGTCGGCACCGACCTCCACGGCGCGCTCAACCCGGCGCAGCAGGTCATCGACATCGTCCACCAGGAGCTCATCGCCACCCTCGGCGGCGAGACCCTGCGCATCACCTACGCCTCCAAGCCGCCCACCGTGGTGCTGATGGCCGGCCTCCAGGGCTCCGGCAAGACCACCACCTCGGCCAAGCTCGCCCGCTGGTTCAAGCAGCAGGGCCGCAACCCGCTCCTCGTCGCGGCCGACCTCCAGCGCCCGGCGGCCGTGCAGCAGCTGCGCACCCTCGCCGAGCAGGTGGGCGTGCCGGTGTTCTCGGCACCCGACGACATCGTCGCCACCGGCCAGGGCGACCCCGTGCTGGTGGCCGAGCAGGCCATGGCCGAGGCGAAGCGCCTCGGCCGCGACGTCGTCATCGTCGACACCGCGGGCCGCCTGTCCATCGACGCCGAGCTCATGGACCAGGTGCGCCGCATCGAGGCGGTCGCCAGCCCCGACTACACCTTCCTCGTCGTCGACGCGATGACGGGTCAGGACGCGGTCACCACCGCCGAGAACTTCCACGAGACGCTGGAGCTCGACGGCGTCATCCTCACCAAGCTCGACGGCGACGCCCGTGGTGGCGCCGCGCTGTCGGTGAAGGAGGTGGTGGGCAAGCCCATCGCCTTCGCGTCCACCGGCGAGAAGCTCGAGGACTTCGACCTGTTCCACCCCGACCGCCTCGCCGGCCGCATCCTCGGCATGGGCGACGTCCTCACCCTCATCGAGCAGGCCAAGGAGCACTTCGACGAAGCCGAGGCCGAGGAGGCCGCGGCCCGCCTCCTCGAGGGCAAGTTCACGTTCGAGGACTTCCTCGAGCAGATGCAGCAGATGAAGAAGATGGGCTCCATGAACAAGATCCTGGGCATGCTGCCCGGGGTCCCCAAGGAGATCCGCAACGTCGACATCGACGACCGCGAGATCGCCAGGCTCGAGGGCATGATCCGGGCCATGACGCCCGCCGAGCGGCGCGAGCCCGACCTCATCGACGGCTCCCGCCGCCTGCGCATCGCCAACGGCAGCGGCACCACCACCTCCGAGGTCAACCAGCTGCTGAAGCAGTTCAAGGAGGTCCAGCGCATGATGAAGGGCCTCGGCGTCGGCCCCGGGCGCGGCAAGAAGGGCAAGAAGAAGGGCAAGGGCGGCGGCCGTGTCACCCGTCCCACCTCGCCGGCTGAGGTCGGCAAGGGCGGGCTCCCGGGCCTCAAGCTGCCCGACAAGCCCGAGTTCAAGCTGCCCGGCTTGCCCTGACGCCTCCGCGAGGCGCACTATGGACGGTCGCTCAGCGGCAGGTCCGCCGAGCCCACGATCCCCCCGATGCACCGACAGGAAGAGATTCACGTGGCCGTCAAGCTCCGCCTCACGCGGGTTGGCAAGAAGAAGCAACCGACGTATCGCATCGTGGCCGCCGACTCGCGCACGCCGCGCGACGGTCGGTTCATCGAGATCGTGGGCACCTACCAGCCCCGCCTCGAGCCCTCGGGCATCACCATCGACGACGACAAGGCCCTCAAGTGGCTGCGCACCGGCGCCCAGCCCACCGAGGCCGTCGAGAAGCTGCTGAAGATCAACGGCACCTGGGCCACCTTCAAGGGTGAGCCCGCCCCCGCCGGCGACCCCTCGTGAGCGACACCACCACCGACGTCGACGCCGAGGCCGGCGCCGACGCCGCCGAAGCCGTGCTCGAGTACCTCGTGAAGGCCATCGTCGACAACCCCGACGACGTCCAGGTCGCCACCGAGCAGGCCCGCAACACCCGGTACAACGTCCACGTCGCCGACGGCGACATGGGCCGGGTCATCGGCCGTCGTGGCCGCACCGCGCAGGCCATCCGCACCGTGGTGCGCGCGGCCGCCGCCCGCGACGACCGCGAGGTCGACGTCGACTTCGTCGACTGAGCTCGCGCTCACCCGCGCCCGGGGTCCGCTGAGGTGACGCCCGCCGACCCGGGGGCGCACCCCGACGCACCGCAGGCGTGGCTCGAGGTCGGCCGCATCGGCCGACCCCACGGCCTGCGCGGCGACGCGCTCGTCACGCTGTCCACCGACCGCCCCGAGCGGCTCGACCCCGGCACGCGTCTGCGCGCCGGCTCGGTCGCGCTCGAGGTGGCCCGCTCCCAGCCCTACCAGGACCGCTGGCTGGTGCACTTCGTGGGCGTCGACCACCGCGACGCCATCGAGCCGCTGCGGGGCGTCGCGCTGCAGGCCGAGGCGCTCGACGAGCCCGACACGCTCTGGGTGCACACCGTGGTCGGTGCCGAGGTGGTCACCCCCGACGGCGCCAGCCACGGCCGCGTGGCCTCGGTGCTCGCCAACCCCGCGCACGACCTGCTGGTCCTCGACGACGACACCCTGGTGCCCGTGGTGTTCATCGTGGAGGCCGAGTCCACCGACGACCGCCTGGTGGTCGACGCCCCCGAAGGCCTCTTCCCCTGATGCGCATCGACGTCTTCACCATCTTCCCCGGCATGGTCGACGCCTTCGCGGGCGAGAGCCTGCTCGGGAAGGCCCGTACGGCCGGCGTGCTCGACCTGCGCAGCCACGACCTGCGCGCCGCGGCCACCGACCCGCACCGCTCGGTCGACGATGCCCCCTTCGGCGGCGGCGCAGGCATGGTCCTCAGCCCTGGACCGGTGTTCGCCACCGTCGAGGCGGCCGCCCCGCCGCGCCCGTTGCTGCTGCTCGGCCCCGGTGGCCGGCGCTTCGACCAGGCCTGGGCGCAGGAGCTGGCC
>JADGOP010000267.1 GCA_017882935.1 Actinomycetota bacterium | reverse complement strand
GAGTGGATCAACGCCGACCTCGACGCGCACCACCTGGTGCGCCGCGTGGCGGGCGGCGAGACCTCCACCCCGCTCGGGCCGGGCGAGCACGACGCCGTCACCTACGACATCCCGGGGACCTACCCCTACTACTGCGCCATCCACCCGCACATGCAGGGCGTCGTCACGGTCCTGCGATGACCGTCCGGGAGAGTTGGCGCCGGGCGCCGAGACGGTGGACCATGGACGGCACGCCATGACCGCCGCCGAACCTCCCCCCACCCGGGTCGACCCGCCGCCCGACACCGCCACGGCGGCCGCGGGCGCGACACCACGCCGCCGTCAGGTGACCGACCGGCAGAAGGTGGTGATCGCGGCCGTGACCCTGGTGAGCGTCATCGTGCTCAGCACCCTGGTGTTCGTGCTCAACACCTCGTACTTCAGGCCTGAGCCCGGCACCCAGGCCGCGAACGAGGTCGCCGCGGCCAACCACCCCGCCATCGACCAGCCCTACAGCGGCCACACGCCCACCAGCCCGGGCGACCGGGGCGGCTGGGAGCAGCTGGCGACGCTCGGCCTCATCGTCGTCGCCATCGGCGGGGGCACCACGGCGGTGGTGCTGTCGGGCCGCAAGGCCCGCCGGGAGAACGCCGCGCACAGAGGGTGAGCGGAGAGGCGGGTCGCGGCGTAGCCGCCCCAGCCGCGACGGCCCCTCAGACGCTGATGCCCGCGTCGCGCAGCACCGCCATGATGGTGCGGCGCACCGAGGCGGTGGCCCGGTTCACCGGGTAGTGGTGCTCGAACCGCAGGAAGTCCCAGGTGTGGAACGACGTCGCCGCATCGAGGGCGTCGACCACCTCACGGGCCTGGGCCCTGGGGAGCGTCGCGAGCTCCACCTGGAAGAGCGTCTCGACCTGGTGGCGCAACCCGTCGAGGAGGTTGGCCATGACGGGCACGACCGCGGGGTGGTTGTCGAAGCGGCGCACCCACGTGCGGCGGACCGGAGCGACCGCCTCGAACAGCTTGCGCCGCTGCGCGACCAGGGCGGTCACGCGGTCGGCCACGCTCCCCGTGCCACGCGGGGGCCGGTAGAGGTGCGCGGTGCGCTCGGCCTGGCGCTGGATCCCCGCGAGGAAGAGGCTGTCGAGGTCGTCGAAGTAGCGGAACACCGACCGCAACGACACCCCGGCGCGCTCCGCCACCTCGGCTGCAGAGGGCGTGTGGTCGCCTTCGTCGAGCAGCGAGAGGATGGCGTCGACCACCGCGTCGCGGTTGCGCATGCCCCGCACCTTGCGCCCGTCGACGCCGTCGCCGGACGCCCCGCCGGCGTCGCCCGCGTGGGCGGCCGGCTCCAGCGAGATGAGGCCTTCCAGCGGCGGGACGTGCGGTCGGGGCATCGGCGCAAGCTACTGCACGATCCACGCGATGCCGCGGCTCGTTCGTGCCGACGATCCGCAGGTCAGCGGGTGACGAGGGTGGCCAGCGCCCAGAGCCCCACGACCGCGCCGAGGACGATGAAGGCAATGCTGCGGCCGCGCGGGGCGGCGGGCAGCTCGCGGCCGTCACGCCGGGGGGGCGGGCGCATCAGGGCGGCCACGTTGCCCGCCACCATGGCCCCGCCGAGCGCCAGCACGAGCCAGACGAGCAGGTCGTTTCCGAACAATGCCTCTTGGGCGAGCAACACCGGCCACTCCACGCGGTTCGACGGCCGGTCAACCGAGGTGACGGCCGGGTCCCCGTCAGCATCGCACGGCGGGTCGCGGCGCCCCCAGCGGGGCCCGGCACCCCTCGCGGAGAATTAGGTCTCAAGACCTACGTCCCGACCGCCGATGAGACAAAGCCGGTGGTTATCGCCCCCACCGGCAGTCGGGTACGGGGTGGGGATCGAACCTCCCTCCATCAGCATCGCCACCAGACCCCTCGGGGACTGGAAGCCTGCCGGTCCTCACCCCACCCGACACCTCGCCGGCCTCCAGGCCGCGAGCCGCACGGCCCGGGGCCGCCGTGCCCGACTCACGCCGGTGTGTGGGCGCGGCCAGACTGTGGCCACCATGCCCGACACCACCGCAGCCCCGTCCACCCCACCGCCGGAGCCCGAACCGGCGCCGTCACCCCCGGCGGCACCCGTCGAGCCGGCCTCGAAGGCCGGACGGGGCCTCATCGCCGCGTCGACGGTCCTCGCCTGGCTGGCGGTGGTCCTGTTCCTGGGTGCGCTGGTCTTCCTCGCCGTCCCGGTGAGCAACCCACCGGTCCAGCACTGCAGCGCCCCGGGGCTGTTCCTGCTCCACGGCACCCAGGACGCGCCGCTCCAGGACGCCCAGGGCAACCCGGTCCACGGGCTCGACCAGAAGCAGCTGCAGCACGCCTACGACCACCGCTGCAGCGTGCGGGTGGCCGACCGCGCCGCGCCGGCCGCAGCGCTCGGCGCCGCCTTCGTGGTGGCCGGGATGCTGGCGTTGGTGCTGGGGCTGGTGGGTCACCGCGCGGCTCGCCGGGGCGACCTGCAGGCGTGGACGGATGCCCACGCCACGCCGTAGCGCAGGCTACGTGGGCCGGACCACGAGCTCCGGGGTGCCCATGTACAGGCTGCCGTAGCGCACCACGTCGCCCGTGTGCGGGGCGTGGATGACGGTGCCGCCGCCCACGTAGAGGGCGACGTGGCCGCCACCCCAGTAGAAGACCATGTCGCCCGGCTGGATCTGCGAGAGCGGCACGACCGTGCCCTGACCCTCGAGGGCGTAGGTGTCACGACCGATGCTGACGCCGGCCTGGGCGTAGGACCAGACGACGAGACCCGAGCAGTCGAAGGCGCTGGGCCCTGCGGCACCCCACACGTAGGGAGCGCCGAGCTTGGACTCGGCGGCGGCGATGGCGACGCCGGCCGCCGACGACGGGGCCGAGACGGGACCGGTGGGCTGCGAGGGGTCGCCGGTGCTGCCCGTGCTGCCCGTGGGGGTGGGCTGCGTCGGGGTCGGGGCGGGGGCCGGGACCGCAGCGGGCGTGGCGGGCTGGTTGGCGGCGGCGGCGGCCTGGGCCTGCGCAGCCCCCTGGGCCTGGGCGGCGGCGAACGCCTTCTGCTCGGCCGCCTTCTGGGCGGCGGCCTGCTGCTCGGCCACGAGCTGGGCGAGCTTGCCGTCGAGCTGGCTCTTGATGGCGGTGAGCTGGCTCTCGGCCTGCACCGCGCTGTCCTTCTTGGCCTGCGCGTCGGCGACCACCTGGGCCGCTTCGCTCTGGGCGCTGTGGAGCTTGCCGACCTGCTCGGCCGACACCTGCTGGGCGGCCTGCAGGTTGTCGATCAGCTGCTGGCGGTCGCCCGCTGCTGCGGCGGCGTAGCCCTGGCGCTGGTCGGCGGCGTTGCTGGTGCCGTCGAGGAGCTGCGGCAGGCCACCCCCGTCGCCACCCGAGACGTAGGCGTCGCGGGCGTAGCTGGAGAGCTGGGCGCGCTTGCGGGCCTCGTCGCGCTGGGCGGAGGCGACCTTGGCCTGGGTGTCGCGGATCTGGACGTCGAGCTGGGACTTGCGGGACTGGGCCGCTTCCCAGGCGCTCGTGTCGGCGTTGATCTCGGCCTGCAGCGAGTCGAGCTGCGCGGCGACCTGCTGGGCCCGGGACTGGACGTCGCCGATGGAGTCACCGTGGGCGGTGGCCGTCGTGAGGAGAGGTGCGCCGATGAGGGCCACCAGCAGCGCGGACACTGCGAGGCGACGCCGGACGAGTCCGAACTGCATGGGCGAGGAGGTTACCGGTTGCGCTCAGTCATTACAAGCACGTGACGATTGCGGCTGGCCCGAGGAGGTGCTGGGCCTCCCGGCCTCGCGGCGCGGTCCGGGCACTGCGGAACGTGGCCGTCGCGCCGCCGCCCACGCCTCCGGGTGGTCCGTCGGGACCACCCGCGGCGACGGTGGCTACGTGAGGTTGGCGTAGAGGAAGAGCGAGTCGCCCACACGCGCCGTGGTGATGGGCGAGAGCGAGAGCCCCACCAGTTGCGGCAGCGGGAAGGCCGGCAGCAGCGAGCCCAGCTGGTCGAAGAGCCCGGGCTCGAGCGCGGCGAACACCTGCGACACGAGCGAGGTGGGCAGACCGAGTGGGTTGGTGACGACGTCGAGGTGGACCTGGTCGGCCGGCGGCGCCGTCAGGGCGAAGCCGAGCTGGCCGCCGGCGATCGACAGGTTCACGGGGGCGTCGAAGTCGAGCACGAGCGACAGCAGCTTCTCGCCGGTGTCGGCGAAGACCACGTCGGACCGGTAGCCGCCGATGTGCATCAGCCCGAGCGCCCCCGCCGGTGCCGCGGCACCGGTGATGGCCGGCGCCAGCTCGGGCGTGAGGACGATCTTCACCGGGCGGTCGGTGGTGACGATGGAGCCGAGGCCGATGAGGTCGAGCAGGCCCTTGTAGGTGAGCGGCTGGCCGTTGAGCGTGTCGATGTTCAGGTTGAGCAGGCCGCGCTCGGTCTCCCCCGCGAGCAGCTGGTC
>JADGOP010000266.1 GCA_017882935.1 Actinomycetota bacterium | reverse complement strand
CCCTCCGTCTCCACCCCTTCGGCGGTGACGGTGATGTCGAGCGCGGCGGCCAGCGCCAAGGTGGCCCGGACGATGGCGCGGTCGCTGCTGTCGTCGGGCAGGCCCTCGACGAAGGCCCGGTCGACCTTGAGCGCCGTCAGGGGCAGCTGCTTGAGCTGGAGGATCGACGAGTAGCCGGTGCCGAAGTCGTCGATGGCCAGGCCCACGCCCAGGCGGCGCAGCCGGGCGAACAGCACGGCCGAGCCCGCCGGGTCGGCCAGCAGCGTGCTCTCGGTGAGCTCGAGGCACAGCGCCGCGGCCGGCAGCCCGGCATCGACCAGCGCATCGGCCACCTGGTCGACGAGCACCGGCCGGCGCAGCTGTTGGGCGGCGATGTTCACGCGGAGCACGAAGTTGCCGACGCCGCACTGCCGCACCCACGGCGCCGCAGTGCGGCACGCCTCGCGCAGCACCCAGGCCCCGAGCTCGTCGATGAACCCCGTGGCCTCGGCGAGGGGAATGAACTCCTCCGCAGTGAGCAGCCCCTCGGCGGGGTGGGCCCAGCGCGCCAGCGCCTCGGCGCCGAGGAGCTGCCCGGTCTGCAGATCCCACTCTCCCTGGTAGTGGACCGCCAGATCCTCGTCCTGCACCGCCTGGCGCAGCTCGGCGACGCGGCGCATGCGCGACGACTGCCCGGCGCGGTCGGCCGGCTCGTCCATCTCGATGGTGTCCCCGCCGAAGGCCTTGGCGCGGTACATGGCCAGATCGACCCAGCGCAGCAGGTCGCCGGGCGACGAGCGGCCGTCGGCCTGGTGGAGCACCCCCACGCTGGCCGTGACCACCATGGTCTCGCCGCCCACGTCGAACGGGACCGCGAGGGACCCGACCAGCGCCCGCACCGACTCGAGCGTGGCGGCGGGACTGGGGGACTCGTCGAGGAGGACCAGCAGCTCGTCGCCACCGAGGCGTGCGAGCACCGTCGACGGTCCCGCCGCACCGGAGAGCCGCGCCGCCACGTCGGCGAGGAGCCGGTCGCCGACCGCGTGCCCGAGTGAGTCGTTCACCAACTTGAAGCGGTCGAGGTCGACGATGGCCATGCCGAACCCCGGTGAGGCGCCCGAGGCCACGGCGTTCAGGGCCCGGTCGAGCGCCTCGTCGAACGCCCACCGGTTGCCCAGCCCCGTCACCCGGTCGGTGTGGGCCTGCTCCGCCAGGCGACGCTCGGCCTCGTGCCGCACGAACGCCTCCGCCAGGATCGCTGTGGCGGAGCGCAGCGTGGTGGTGTGCGTTGCGTCGAAGGAGACCCCCTCGAGCGTCGACTCGAGCATCACCAACCCGGCGAACTGTCCCCCGGCGGCCATGGGCGCAGCAAGCAGGGACGTCGTCCCTGCCCGCCGGAACAGCTCCCGCTCAGCGGCGAAGTCGTCACCTCGCTGCCACGGCTCGGACAGCCCAACCTCCTCGCCGGCGACGAGCAGCTGCAGGAGCTTGAAGTCGGTGATGCGGATCCGCTTCGAGAGCGGCACCTGGGGCACGTCCGTGGGCGCGGACCACGAGGCGCGCAGGACGACCCGGTCTCCGTCGGCCTGCCAGACCGAGATCCGCGTCACCCAGTCGAGGCCGGCGAGCTCGGCCAGCGCGAGGTCGAGCCCCTCGTCGAAGGCCTCGAACGGCACGTGCAGGAACGCCGACGCGAGGCGCACGATTCGGTCCTCGTTCAGCAGGCGGAGCCGGACGTCGCGCAGCTCCGGGCCGGAACCCTGTAGGGGCTGGAGGGTCACGATGATCGACCCGAGCGAGCCCAGGTCCTGACCGACGACGGCGTCGTAGTAGAGCGGCCGCCAGGAGCCGTCGCTGGCGCGGACACGAACCACCTCTCCACGGGGAGTGCCCGTCCGACCGACCCACCGGGCCATCCCGCTGATCGCCGCCTCGACGTGATCGGGGTGCAGGAACTCGAGGGCGTTGTGGCCCTGGAACGCAGCGGGGTCGTAGCCCAGGACCGTGCGCACCGACTCGCTCGCGAAGCGGACCACGCCCGTCGCGTCGCAGCAGAGGACCACCTCCTCGACGTTCCGGAACAGCGCGGCGAAGCTGGCTGCCGTCACCTCGAAGGTGCCGGGGTCGGCGGTGCGCTCGGCGTCGGTCACTCAGGCCCCCTGCCCCCCTCACCTCGAGCGCAGGCTACGCCTCGAACCGGAGGCGTGGACGAGACGGCCGCCGCCATCGGCCTGCGTCGGGATCCCGTCAGCGGGCGTCCCACACCTCGAGCAGCGCCGGCAGCACCTCGCGGCTGACGCCCAGGCCACCGAGGTGGCTCTCGCCCGGCATCGCCACGAGGCGGGCCTCGGGGAGGCGCGCCACCACGTGCTCGCCGTGGGCGAACGGGATGATGTGGTCGGCGTCGCCGTGCCACCACCGCACGGGCACCTTCACGTCGGCCACGTCGAAGCCCCAGTGCCGGGTGAACAGAAGCAGGTCGGCCATCGGCGCGGTGAGCTGCTTGCGGCTGCCGTTGAGGAGGTCGTCGAGGAACATCGCCTTGAACTCTGGACGCTGGAGCAGGCGTCGGTCGCCCTCGGGCGACAGGCGGGCGTAGAGGTCGAGGAGCGGTGAGGCGAGCGGCCGCACCGTCCGCACCACCAGGGTGAGGCCCATGCCGATGGGGATGCGCCCGAGCGAGAGCAGCGGGCGGAGGTGCGCCCCGAGCGCCACCAGGCCGCCGTCGATGGCATCGCGACCGATGGTCGGCGCCACGCCGCCGAGGATCCCGAGCGCGACGACCCGCTCGGGGAACGCCACGCCGGCGGCGAGGGCGTACGGGCCACCCCCCGACAGGCCGATGGCCGCGAAGTCGTCGATGCCGAGGCAGTCGAGGACGAGCGCCAGGTCGTCGGTGAAGCCGAAGATCGAGTCGTAGAGGTGCGACGTCGACGACCCGATGCCGGGCCGGTCGATGCCCACGATCCGGAGGTCGTGCTCGAGCGCGAACCTCCGCGCCTCTTCGGGGACCTGGCGCCGCGCGCCCGGGGTGCCGTGCATCCACACGATCGCCCGGCCCTTCGGCGCGCCGAACTCGGCGAACCCCAGCCGTCGGCCGTCGCGGACGGTGACGGTCCCCTCGATGCGGGGCCGCGTGGCGTCGGTCATCGCGGTCAGCCTGCCAGTTCTCGGTGGGGGCCCACCAAACCGCCTGGCGGGGTGTCAGCTGGTGACGAGCTGCTCGATGCGGTCGAGGGTGTCGGCCATGTTCCTGCGGGTCTTGCCGGCAGCCTGGCGCACCAGGGGTCGGGTGAAGAACGACTCGCCGGTGATGTCCCAGCTCTCGCGCACCCGCGTGCCGCCCTCGACGGGCTCCAGCTCGTAGCGCCACACCCGACCGCCCACGTACCTGCCGAGCGCCGTCGGGCCGGTGGTGCGCCAGGCGATGCGCCGGTCGGGCTCGTACTCGATCACCGTGCTGACCATGGAGTAGGGCAGGCCCATCTTCATCGACATGCCGAACTGGCTGCCGAGCTCGAGGCGCTGCGGCTCTCCCTTGGCGCCCCGCACCGTGCCCGACCCG
This sequence comes from Actinomycetota bacterium, assembly GCA_017882935.1. GTDB lineage: Bacteria > Actinomycetota > Acidimicrobiia > Acidimicrobiales > Iamiaceae > JADGOP01. The sequence goes on along the minus strand of JADGOP010000266.1, from coordinate 908 downwards.
TCGATCTCACGGTGCTTCGCGGGGTCGACGAGGTAGGCGAAGATCTGCTCTGGCGGTGCGGAGACGACCCGCTCGACGCTGACGACGTCCTTCGATTCGGTCACCGCGGCAGCGTACCCGTGCCCCACCCGACCCGGTCCCGCCGCGGGTACCGTCGCGGCTCGTGACGACCGAGCTCATCGTGACCGACGTGGCGGCATGGCGCGACTGGCTCGGCTCCAACCACGCCGACTCCCCCGGCGTGTGGCTGGCGCTCGCCAAGAAGGGCACGACCGCGCCCACGAGCCTCACCTACGACGAGGCCCTCGACGAGGCGCTCTGCCACGGGTGGATCGACGGCCAGAAGGGTCGCCGCGACGACACCACGTTCAAGCAGCGCTTCACGCCCCGGCGGTCCCGCAGCCCCTGGTCGAAGCGGAACGTGGGCCTCGCCGAGCGGCTCATCGGGCAGGGCCGCATGACGCCGGCCGGCCTGGCCGAGGTCGAGCGGGCGCGCACCGACGGGCGCTGGGCGGCGGCCTACGCCGGGCAGGCCACCATCGCCGTCCCGGCCGACCTCGCCGAGGCCCTGGCCGCCTCGCCCCGGGCCACGGCCATGTTCGAGATCCTCACGAGCCAGAACCGCTACGCGGTGCTGTACCGCATCGACACGGCCAAGCGGGCCGACACCCGGGCCCGGCGGATCGAGCAGTTCGTGGCGATGCTCGCCCGGGGCGAGACCCCTCACCCCCAGAAGGCCGCCCTCCCCGACTGACGGCGGGGGTCGGGTCGCGGGCGGGGGTACCCTGCCGGGATGACGCCCGAGGCCCGCGACCCACGGGTCGACCCGGTGGCCGACTGGCCCCCAGCGGCGCTGCGCCCCGAGCGCTTCTACGCCTGGTACTTCCTGGCGCAGGCGGCGGTCGGCA
>JADGOP010000265.1 GCA_017882935.1 Actinomycetota bacterium | reverse complement strand
GGAGGCGGGGCGTGGGCGGAAGTACCCTGCCGGGATGACGCCCGAGGCCGGCGACCCACGGGTCGACCCGGGGGCCGACTGGCCGCCCGCGGCGCTGCGACCCGAGCGCCTCTACGCCTGGTACTTCCTGGCGCAGGCGGCAGTCGGCATGGGGCTGTGGGTCGCGTTCGCAGGGTCGAGCACCGCCCGGGGCTGGTTCGACCTGGTGCCCTCGCACCGCGCGGTCACCCAGGCCTTCTTCCTCGCCGACCTGCTGGTGGGCGTGCTCGGCTCGATCCTCAGCGCCTGGGCCCTCGAGACCCGCGCCTCGTGGACCCTGCCCATCGTGGCCTTCACCGCCGGGGGCATGGTGTACCCCACGCTCTACCTGGTGGCGTGGGTGGCGCTCACCGGCACGGCCGCCGGCCGCACCTGCCTCACGATCATGATCCCGCCGTCCACCATCACCTGCTGGATCACCTACCAGACCTTCCGCACCCGCCGCGCCACCACGACTCGCTAGCGGGTGACGAGGCCGGCCACCACGGCGACGCCGACGACCGCGCCGAGGATGCGGCGCCACGGGTTGACGCCTCGCACGACCTCGTCGACGGCCCACACCAGCAGCGCGCCGGTGCCGACCACCTCGAGGGCCCGACCCGCCGTGCCCGTCGGGTGGAGGAGCAGGCGCAGCACGGTCGCCACCAGCCACACCCCGAGCGGCCAGTTGGGCACCTGGGCCACGGTGTAGCCACCCGTCCGCCGGTCGCGGAACAACCAGTCGACGAGGCCCATGCCCCAGTGTGGCCCCCCGGACGGTCGGGCATGCTGGTCGGGTGCCCGACACGATCCACGTCGACCGCGACTGCCAGGTCGAGCGGCTCGACCTCGGCGACGGCGCCTGGGTCGACGTGGCCCGCGGCTGGCTCGCCGACGCCGACGCGCTGTACGAGCACCTGCTGCACGAGGTCGCGTGGCAGACGACCCGGCTGTTCCGCTACGACCACTACGTCGAGGAGCGCCGCGTCACCTCGTGGTGGACCGCCGGCTCACCGCTGCCCCACCCTGCCCTCGCCGAGGCCACCCGCACCCTGCAGCACCGCTACGGGGTGCGCTTCGACGGGTTCGGGATGATGCAGTACCGCGACGGCGGCGACGGCCAGGCGTTCCACCGCGACACCGACATGCGCTGGCTCGACGACACCATCATCGCCATCCTCACCCTGGGGGCACGCCGACCCTGGTTGCTGCGCCCGCGGTCCAGCCGCCACGACCACAACCCCGGCAAGGGCGCCACCCACGACCTGGCACCGGGGTCGGGCGACCTGCTGGTGATGGGCGGCACGACGCAGGCAGGCTGGGAGCACTCGGTCCCGTACCTGGGGAACCAGCGCGTCGAGCCGCGCATCTCGATCCAGTGGCGGTTCGCGCAGCGCACCGGCCGCCCCTTCGTGGGCGCGTCCTACCGGGCACCGCGCACGTACGGGCGCGGCTGACCCCCGTGCAGCACGCCGATTCGACGCGCCTGGGATTCAGGGGCCCGTACGCCCTAGCGTTGGGGCCGTGTCCGAGGCCATCAGCGTGAACCCGACCGCACCAGCGATCGCGTCGCCCACCCTGCGCACCGTGCGTCCGCAGCGGTCGCGCGCCGACCGCTTCATGCGCACGCTGCTCCGGGTGCCCGACGGTCCACGCCAGGCCAACGCCGAGTCGGCCCACCGCATGTTCGGTCAGTCGATCCTCATCTCGGCCGCCCGCTGCCTGCTCACCTACATCTTCCTGCCGATCATCGCCCCCATCATCGGGGTCGCCACGGGCATCGGGCCCATCGTCGGCATCCCGCTCGGCCTGCTGGCGATGTCGTTCGACGTGTTCGCGGTGCGCCGCTTCTGGCTCGCCGACCACAAGTACCGCTGGCTCTGCACCTGGATCTACCTGGTCATCCTCTCGTTCCTGACGTTCCTGCTGGTCAAGGACGTCATGACCCTCGTCCACCTGTAGGACGCCGCAGCCGCCCTTCCGCCCGTCTCTGAGGAAGCTGTGAGCTGAGCCGGATGGCCTTGCGAGCCGGGACGCGGATCATGCCTGGCATGAGCGCATCACTCCCGTGGTACTTCGCCCGGTCGGCCGGCATCATCGCCTGGGCCCTCCTGTCGGCCTCGGTCGTCTGGGGACTGCTCCTCTCGACGAAGGCCAAGATCGGCACCCACAAGCCCCGACCCGCGTGGATGCTCGACATGCACCGCTACCTCGGCGGCCTCGCAGTGGTCTTCACCGTCGTCCACGTGCTCGCCGTCATGGCGGACAAGTACGTGCACTTCGACCCGATCTCCGCGCTGGTCCCCTTCGCCGCCAACTGGCACCCGTTCGCCGTCGCCTGGGGCATCGCCAGCCTCTACCTGCTCCTGGCCGTGGAGCTCACCTCCCTGGTGCGCACCAAGCTGCCGAAGGGATGGTGGCGCAAGGTGCACTTCGCCACCTTCGTGCTGTTCGGCACCGCCACCGTCCACGGCCTCAGCGCCGGGACCGACGCCAGGAGCTGGCTCTTCCAGGGCGTAGCCACCGGCGTGGTCCTGCTCGTCGCCGGCCTCACCGGCAAGCGGGTGCTCGAAGCCACCCGCCCGAAGCCCGCCCGGCCGCCACGCCGGCCCGCCGCAGTACTGCTCGACCCCGCCCCGACCCTGCCGGCACCGACACCCACGCCGACGCCGGTTCCCGCCGCCCGTCGCGAGTCCCGCGTCCACGCCTCCGTCTGAACCCCATCCGCACTCCATCCCCAGGAAGGCATCCCCATGAACGACGACCAGTTCTCCCCCGACCAGCCCACCCCGACCCCGCCGTTCGCCGTGCAGCCCGTGGGCACCGGCACCCCGACCGGAGCCCGGCCCCCACGCTCCTCGGCCAACCGGCCCAGGCGCCGCCACGCCGCCGGGCAGGCCCGCAGGATGACCGGCGCGGCGAGCTTGCTGGCGTTCGGCGGCCTCGCCGGCGTCATCGGCATCAGCGCCCACCAGGCGGCCACGACCAAGAGCAAGACGGTCGCCACCACCGCCACCACGGCGGCGACGGAGAGCTCCGACGACGGCGGCTCGGCCACGACGGCATCGACGACCGCGTCCACCGCCTCGGCCGGGTCGAGCACCGCGACCACGGCCACCACCACGCCGTCGACCACGGCCACGACCACGCCCACCACCCAGGCAGCGACGTCGAGCCATGGCAGCTGAGCTCCGCTTCCGTGCCATGGGCAGCGACGCCCACGTGATCGTCGTCGACGGTCCGGCCGACGCCCTCGACACCGCCCGCGCCCGCATCGAGCAGCTCGAGCGGCTCTGGAGCCGCTTCCTGCCCGACAGCGAGGTGAGCGACCTGAACCGCCACCCCGGCGATGCGCGTGAGGTGTCCGACGAGACCCGCCTGCTCATCGCCAAGGCTGTCGAGGCGTGGGCGGCCAGCGGCGGCGCCTTCGACCCCACCGTGCTCGGCTCCCTCGTGGCCGCCGGCTACGACCGCTCGTTCGAGCTGCTCGACGACGAGACCTCCTCGCCTGCGGTCGCGCTGCCCACCTCGCTCGCCCTCGTCGGCTGCACCGACATCGAGCTCGACGGCACCACGGTCCGGCTCCCCGCAGGCACGGGCTTCGACCCCGGCGGCATCGGCAAGGGCCTCGCCGCCGACCTGGTCGTCGAGGAGCTGCGCGCGCTCGGCGCCGCCGGCGCCTGCGTGAACCTGGGCGGCGACCTCCGCGTCAGCGGCAAGGGCCCCGACGGCGGCCCCTGGATCGTCGACATCGAGGCGCCCGGGCGCGAGGTGCGCCTGGCCCGCGTGTCGCTGACCGAGGGCGCCGTCGCCACCTCGACCACCCTGCGGCGCCGCTGGGGCCCCGACGGTGCGCGCCACCACCTGATCGACGCCACCACGGGCCAGCCGTCGGCCACCGACCTCGAGCTCGCCACCGTCGTCGCCGGCGCGGCGTGGCTCGCCGAGGTGCACGCCAAGACCGTGCTGCTGCGCGGGGCGCCCCACCAGTTCGACCTCGTCGACGGCACCGGGCCGGAGGCCCTCAGCGTCGACCGGCACGGCTACGTCTGCCGGACCCCCGGCATGGCCGGCTTCCTCGTCGACGAGCCGGTCGGCGGCCAGGCCGCCTGACCCCTCCCACCTCCGCCCCCCCACCGCCGAACTCCTGGGGACCGTTCTCCACGATCCGTCGCCAGACGCCTCGGACACGACGTTTTCCCTCGCCCGCGCCACGTTTGGCCAGTTGATCCCTTGTCAAATCGCCCATTTCCTGCCAGGGTGCACCCGGAACGCGCGGCGAGCGAACGGGGTCGGGATGTCGAGCGAGATCGCACAGGCAGCGGCCGGCGGGTCGGTCGAGAGCAAGGGCCTCAAGTCCGATGCCCTCGGCCTCGCCTCCGCCACGGTCATCGGCGTGGCCTCCACGGCGCCGGGCTACAGCCTCGCCGCCACCCTCGGCG
>JADGOP010000264.1 GCA_017882935.1 Actinomycetota bacterium | reverse complement strand
GGTCACCCTCATCGCCAACGCCTGGGTGCCTCCCGGTGCGTCCGACGACGACCTCGACCGGTCCTACGACGAGGCCGTCGCCCGCCTCGAGCAACTGGTGCTCGACGGTGCCAAGCCGCTCGCCGAGCCCCTGGTCGAGCCGCCCGACCCCGACGACCCGCTGCCCGACGTGGCGTCCACCATGGGCCACCAGGTCTACGAGGCCGCCGTCGAGGAGGCCCGCGAGCACATCTTCGCCGGCGACATCTTCCAGGTGGTCCTCTCGCAGCGGTTCGACTTCGACCTCGAAGCCGAACCTTTCGACGTCTACCGGGTGCTGCGCCAGGTCAACCCGAGCCCGTACATGTACTTCGTGCGGCACCCCGAGGTCACCCTCGTCGGCTCGTCGCCCGAGCCCATGGTGCAGCTGCTCGACAACAAGGTGATCTCGCGGCCCATCGCGGGAACGCGCCGGCGGGGTCGCACCGACGAGGACGACCGCCGCCTCGGCGCCGAGCTCCAGGAGCACCCCAAGGAGCTGGCCGAGCACGTGATGTTGGTCGACCTGGCCCGCAACGACGTGGGCCGTGTGGTCACCTTCGGCACCTGCCACGTCGACGAGATGATGAGCCTCGAGCGCTACAGCCACGTGATGCACCTCACGTCGCAGGTGTCGGGCGACCTCGCCGAGGGGCGCACCCCGGTCGACGTGCTGCGGGCCACGCTTCCCGCGGGCACCGTGTCGGGCGCTCCCAAGGTGCGGGCCATGGAGATCATCGACGACCTCGAGCCCGTGAAGCGCGGGCCCTACGCCGGCGTGGTCGGCTACCTCGACTTCTCGGGGAACATCGACACGGCCATCGCCATCCGCACCATGGTGATCGCGCCCGACGGCCGGGCCTCGGTGCAGGCGGGCGCAGGGATCGTGGCCGACAGCGTGGCCGCCAACGAGGACCTCGAGTGCCGCAACAAGGCCCAGGCCCTCCTCGCCGCGGTCCCCGCGGCCCGTCGCATGACCGCCCAACGTCGCGCCGCCCGCGCCTGAACCCGTCATGCCGCGTTCTGGGTGGGAATCGGCGTGCCCCAGCGCCCCGATTCCCACCCAAAACGCAGAGGGTGGAAGTGGGAGCGACGCGCTGGCGGGCCAGACTGAGCGCATGAGCGACCCCGTTGCCGGCCCGGCCCTCCGCACGTCCGTCGGGGCCGTGGCGATCCTGCGTGACGTCGTCGTGGCGACGGGACCCGAGGCGGAGACCTACCTGCAGGGCCAGCTGAGCCAGGACGTGGCCGCGCTGGCCGTCGGCCGGTCGGCACGGGCGCTCGTGCTGCAGCCTCAGGGGAAGGTCGTGGCCTGGCTGCGCGTGACCCGCACGGCCGACGACACCTTCCTGCTCGACACCGACGCCGGCTGGGGTGGAGAGCTGCTGGCGCGCCTGCAGCGCTTCAAGCTCCGCACCAAGGTGGAGCTCGAGCTGGCCACGTGGTCGTGCGTGGCGCTGCGCGGGCCGGACGCCGACGCGCTCGCCGCCGGGCTCGACCTCGCGGCGCTCGGTGCCGTCGCCGTGGTGCCGGCCGGGTGGCCGGGCACCCCGGGCGTCGACCTGCTCGGTCCGGCCGTCGACGTGCCGAGCGGTGTCGAGCCTGTCCCGACCGCGGCCTACGAGGCCCTGCGCATCGAGTCCGGCGTCCCGGCCATGGGCGCCGAGGCCACCGATGCCACCATCCCCGCCGAGCTCGGCACCTGGCTCATCGACTCCTCGGTGAGCTTCACCAAGGGCTGCTACACCGGCCAGGAGCTGGTGGCCCGGGTGGACTCGCGGGGTGGGAACGTCCCCCGTCACCTCCGTGGGTTGGTCGTCGACGGAGATGTGGTGCCTCCGGTGGGAGCCGAGCTGGTGCTGAGCCCCGGTGCAGATGCCGACGCCGACGCGGCGAAGGTCGTCGGGAAGATCACCAGCTCCGCCCGCTCGACGGTGCTGGGCGCGCCGGTGGCCCTCGGGTTCGTGCACCGGTCGGTCGAGCCGGCGGCCCGCGTGGTGGTGCGCTGGGAAGGCGGTGCGGTGCCGGCCACGGTGGCCGAGCTCCCGCTGCGCCCCGACCTCGTCCGCCCCTAGAGCGATGCGCCGCCCTCGGGCGACGACGGTGGGCCCGGCTCGGGGGGTGGCTGATAGGCGGGCAATACTGGAGGCGGCCGGTAGGCCGGCCGCCCGGCCGGGACCGCGGGAGCACCGGGAGTACCTGGAGGACCGGCCGGTGCCTCGGCCAGCGACACGACCATGCGGGTCCCGCCGCCCGGGTTGGCCTCGGCCCGGACCTGCCCGCCCATGGCGTCCACCAGTTCGTGCACGATGGCCAGACCGAGGCCCGAGCCGCTCTCCTTGCGCACCGGTTCGTGCCCGGCGACGTAGAGGCGCTCGAACACGTGCGGGAGGTCGGCCTCGGCGATGCCCGGGCCGTCATCGGCGACCTCGAGCCGGGCGACGCCGTGGTCGGCGGCCACGGCCACGGTGATGGTGGTGCCGGCGAACTTCAGGGCGTTCTCGATCAGGTTGGCCACCACCTGGGCCAGCCGGTCGGGGTCGACCACGGCTGCCACCGGGCTCGGCGGGCGGTCGTAGCGAAGGCTCAGGCCGGCGGCCCCCACCTCCCGGCGGAAGCCGTCGACCGAGTCGCCGGTGAGGTCGGTCAGGTCGACGGTGCTCGGGTGGAACGTGAACTGGCGCGCTTCGAGCTTGCCCAGCTCGAGCAGGTCGCGCACCAGGCGGCCCAGGCGCCGCGACTCGGCCAGGATGATGCCGGCCGCGGCGCGGTCGTCGGGGGCGGCGCCGTCGGCGATGGCCTCGGCGTACCCCTGGATCGACGTGAGGGGCGTGCGCAGGTCGTGGGACACCGAGAGCAGGAACTGCTGCTCGAGCCCCCGTGACCGGGCCAGCGAGTCGGCCATGTGGTTGATGGCGTGGGTGAGCGCGGCCAGCTCGTCCTGGCGGCCCGACGCCGGCGTGGGGACCCGCACGGAGAGGTCGCCCTCGGCGATCAGGGCGGCGGCGGCGGTGGCCTCGGTGAGCGGCTTGGTCAGCCGGCGGCTGAGCCGGGCGGCGACCAGCGCCCCCAGCAACAGGACCACGGCCGAGGACAGCAGGAACCACCCCCAGCCGCTGCCCACGGTCGGCGTCAGGCTCCGGCTCAGGACGAGCACGGGCAACACGTGGTTGCCGATCGGGGTCAGGGGCGCCACGGCGTAGACGTCCTGACCATGGCTGCCGCTCACCACCTGCCCGTCACGCAGCTGAGCCAGCTGGGCATCGGTCAGCGAGACGTTGGCCGGGAACGGGTCGCCGTCGGCGGTCGGGGTGTTCCCGGCGTCGAGCACGACGATGCTCACCTCCTCCAGCTTCAGCGCCTCGCGCACCCGCAGGAGCCGCTGACGAGGGGGCAGCCGGGCGCCCGACGCGGCTCGCAACCCGGTGCCCAGGTCGAGCACGGCGCTTGTCGCCTCGGCCTGCGCCACCAGGTCCCGGCGCGCCGAGTTGCGGGCGCTGACCCGGGTCAGCGCCAACGTCCCCAGGCCGACCAGCACCAGAGCGGCGGCGGTCGTGCCGAGGATGGCGATGGTGATGCGTCGTCTCATGAGTTCCGTTCCACGATCGCCGGCTCCCGGTGAGCGGGTCGACCCTGCCCAGATGGCACCAGTCTCGGTCCCAGGTGTGAGGATTCCGTGAGGTCAGTCGAGCCGGTAGCCGACGCCCCACACCGTGGAGAGGGGGAAGCCGTCGCCGAGCTTCTTGCGGAGTTGGCGCACGTGCACGTCGACCGTCCGCTCGTCGCCGATCCAGTCGAGCCCCCAGACGCCGTCGAGGAGTTGGCGGCGGCTGAGGGCGAGTCCCCGGTTCTCGGCCAGGTAGGCCAGGAGATCGAACTCCCGGGCGGCCAGTGCGACGGGATCGCCACCCACCCGGGCCTCGCGGCGGCCCAGGTCCACCTCCACCTCGCCGGCGGCCAGCACGGTGGGTGCTCCCCGCGTGGGCCCGTCGGCCCGTCGCAGGATGGCCTTCACCCGGGCCACCAGCTCGCGGGGTGAGAACGGCTTGGTGACGTAGTCGTCGGCCCCCATCTCGAGGCCGAGGACCCGGTCGACCTCGCCGTCGCGGGCGGTGAGCATGATGATCGGGACGTCGCTGTGGCCGCGCAGCTCGCGGCACACCCCCAGCCCGTCGAGCTGACCGGGGAGCCCCACGTCGAGGATGACCAGCTTCGGGGCGCGGTCGCGCACGAGGGCCAGGCCGGCCTCGCCGTTGTTTGCCTGGTAGACGCGGTAGCCGTCGTTGCGCAGGTAGAGGTCCACGAGGTCGGCGATGTTGGGGTCATCCTCGATGAGCACGATCGTGGTGGGGTCGCTGCCGGCCATGGTCCGCCCATGCTGGCATCCGCGGCCCGGGTTGCGACGGATCGCGGCCGCCGCGGCGCGGGACGTACCATCGCCGGGTGACGTTG
>JADGOP010000263.1 GCA_017882935.1 Actinomycetota bacterium | reverse complement strand
CCGCCGACCTCCCACTCCCACACCCCGCGTTCTGGGGACGGATATGTGCGAAGAGCGCGCAAATCCGTCCCCAGAACGCGGGAGAATGCGCGGATGACGAACGAGGTGACGCTGTTCCGCACGTGCGTCGCCGACGTGTTCTCGCCCACCACGGTCGCGGCAGCCGCCCGGCTGATCGAGGCGTCGGGCTGTGCCGTGTCGTGCCCCGACGGCCAGACGTGCTGCGGGCAGCCTGCGTGGAACGCCGGCTTCGTCGACGAGGCCGCTCGCGTCGCCCGGGCCTCGCTCGCCGCGCTCGGGACCCCGGGGCGAGCTGAGGCGCCCACCGTCGTGGTGCCGGCCGGGTCGTGCGCCACGATGATCACCCACTACTGGCCCGAGCTGTTCCGCCTGGTGGGTGACACCGAGGCCGAGCGGCGGGCGCGCGCCGTGGCAGGACGCACGCGTGAGCTCACCCAGTTCCTCGTGGCCCGCGGTCTGCCCGAGCTCGGCGCGGGCACGCCCACCCGGGTCGCCCTGCACCAGTCGTGCCACTCGCTGCGCGAGCTCGGTGGCGGCGGCGCCACGCGTGAGGCGATGGCGGCCGTCGAGGCGTGCTCGGTCGTGCCCTGGCCCGACGACGACGCCCAACGCTGCTGCGGGTTCGGCGGCACGTTCAGCCTCAAGCTCCCCGAGGCCGCCGAAGCCATGGCCGACGAGAAGCTCGCGTCGCTGCGCGGCCTCGGCGCCGACTGCATCGCCGGCACCGACCTCTCGTGCCTGCTGCACCTGCGCGCCCGGTCGGAGGCGGTCGGCACGCCGGTGGCCATCCGCCACGTGGCCGACCTGCTCGACGGTGCGCTCGGCACCGTCGCGCACGACGGGCGACCGGCCAACTCCCCGGCGGCACCGCCGGGACCGCCACGCGGGGTCCCCGACCAGTTCTCCGACCCCGCCCCAGACGAGGCACCGAGCGACCGATCCGCCACCGTCGACGGGCCCACGCTGCGCAGCCGCACCGCCACCGCGGTCGCCGACCCGGTGCTGCGATCACGTCTCCGCAAGGCGGTCGACCGCTTCGCAGGCCACCGCGCCGAGGGTCTCGCAGAGCTGGCCGACGCCGACGCACTCCGGCGCGCGGCACGAGGGATCAAGGGCGAGCTGCTCGCCGACCTCCCCGCCGTCCTCGAGCAGTTCGCCGACAACGTGCTCGCCACGGGTGGGCACATCCACTGGGCCGCCGACGCCGCGGCCGCCGACGCCACCATCTCGGACATCGTGCGCCGGGCCGTCACCGGCCGGGCCGGCGGTGCGCTGGTCGTGAAGTCGAAGTCGATGGCCACCGAGGAGATCGGGCTCAACCGGGCGCTCGAGGCGGCCGGGTGCGAGGTGGTGGAGACCGACCTCGGCGAGTGGATCGTGCAGCTGGCCGGCGAGCGCCCGAGCCACATCATCGCCCCGGCGGTGCACCACGACCGGCACTCGATCCGCGCCACCTTCCTGGCCGAGGCCGGCGCCCGGCCCGACGAGGTCCCCGCCGTGCCCGAGGCGCTCAACGCCTACGCCCGTGGCTGGTTGCGCGACCGCTTCCTCCGCGCCGACGTCGGCATCACCGGCGCCAACTTCGCCGTCGCCGAGAGCGGCTCGATCGTGCTGGTGACGAACGAGGGGAACGGCCGCATGGTCACCTCGCTCCCCCGCGTGCACGTGGTGGTGCTGGGGATGGAGCGCGTGCTGCGCACCTGGGACCAGCTCGACCTGCTGCTCACCCTCCTCACCCGCTCGGCGACGGGCCAGCGGCTCACGTCGTACACCAGCGTCGTCACCGGTCCCCGGCGGGCCGGGGAGCCCGACGGTCCCGACGAGCTGCACGTGGTGGTCCTCGACAACGGCCGGGCCGACCTGCTGGGCGGCGAGTTCCACGAGATGCTCGCGTGCATCCGCTGCGGGGCCTGCCTCAACGCCTGCCCGGTGTACCGGCAGGTGGGCGGCCACGCGTACGGCGGCGTCTACGCGGGGCCCATGGGCGCGGTGCTGACCCCGCTCCTCGAGCACGAGCGTCCCGGGGCGGCCGAGACCGCCGACGCCTCGACCCTGTGCGGGGCCTGCATGCAGGCCTGCCCGGTCGAGATCCCGTTGCAGGACCTGTTGCTGGGCCTGCGGCGCCGCAACGCGCCGTCGTCGTCACGCACCACCCGCCTGGCGTGGCAGGCCTGGGCACGGGTGTGGGGTCGACCCGCCGCCTACCGGGGCAGCGTCCGCCTGGCGGCGCTCGCCCGGCCGTTGGTCGGCCCCGCCGCCCGGCTCCCCTGGCTGCGCACCCACGCCGCCGGCCGCACGCTGCCGATCCCGGCCCCGCGCCCGAAGCGGGGCGACGATGGCTGACGCCCCCGGCCGAGAGCACGGCGACCGCGCCCGGTTCCTCGCGACCGCGCGCACGCGCCTGCGGTCGGCACCCGACGAGAACCGGGTGCACCCACCTCCCGCCGCGCCGGGCACCGTGCCGTCGCCGGTGTTCCTGGTGGTCGACCACGACGACCTGCCGGGCACGTTCGCCCGCATCGCCACCGACCAGGGCTCCACCGTGCACCTGGCCCCGGGGCCCGGGCCCGACCTCGACGTGCTCGCCGACCTCGTGGAGCGGCACGGCATCCGCAGCGCGGTCTGCTCGGCCGAGGCCGCCGCCACCGCGGTCGGCGAGCAGCTGCGCGAGCTCGGGGTGGCCCTGCCGGAGCCCACGCCCGAGGCCGTCGCCGCGGCCGACCTGGGGGTGACGTCCGCGGTGGCGCTCGTGGCCGCCACCGGTTCGCTGGTGATCGACGCGGGCGTGTCGGGGTCCCGGGTCGTCAGCCTGCTGCCCCGGGTGCACCTGTGCGTGGCGCCGGTCGACCTCCTGGTGGCCACCCCTGGCGAGCTCTGGCGGCGGTTCACGGGCCACCCGGAGCGCCTGCCCTCGAACCTGGTGTGGGTGAGCGGACCGAGCCGCACCGGCGACATCGAGCAGTTGCTGACGGTCGGTGTGCACGGCCCGGTCGCCTGCACGGTGATCCTCACGTCATGACGGGTCCTGTGGTGACAGACTCGGCGCACACGCTGCGGTGACGCAGGTGGAACGCGGGTACGGAGGATGGACATGAGCGACACGTCGCAGGGTCCCGGCTGGTGGTTGGCGTCCGACGGCAAGTGGTACCCGCCCGAGGCCGCCTCTCCCCCACCCCCGCAGCAGCCACCTCCGCAGCCCCAGCAGCCGGCACCGACGCCGGTGCAGCAACCGCCGGGCGCGGTGCCGGCACAGGCACCCCCGCCCGGCTACGGCGCCCCGCCGCCGGGCTACGCGGCGCCCGTCCCGGGCTACACACCCCCGCCCGGACCGCAGGGCGGCATGAACGGCTGCCTCAAGGCGTTCCTGATCGGGCTCGCCGTGCTGTTCGTGGGCGGCATCATCGTGGCGGCGATCCTGCTCTTCGCCGTGGGCAGCGTCGTGCACCACGCCTCGAACGAGCTCCAGGCCGACTCGAAGAACGCCGCGGCCACCTGCGCCGGCGTGACCTACCCCGACAAGCGGAGCCTCGACCACTGCGCCGACAAGAACGGCGAGGTGCGCGACGCGGGGCTCACGGTGACCGCCCGGAACCTCCATCGGGTCACCGTCACGGCGACCTCCACCCTCGGCTCGAGCTCGACGCCGTCGTCGTCGTCGTCGTCGTCGACAGAGCTCTGCGCCGACGTCACGCTGCACAACCGCTCGTCGGACACCAAGGCGTACAGCGGGCTCTTCTGGGAGCTGCGGCCACCCGGTGGCGGCAGCCAGGCGGCGAACCTCGGCGCGTCGGGCACGCTCGGAACCGGCACCCTGACTCCCGGCTCCGACGCCCGCGGCACGGTGTGCTTCAGCGACCCGGGCACGACGGGCCGGTACGTGCTCATCTGGCACCCCATCGCGCTCAGCGCCGACCGGGGCATCTGGCTGTTCGACGTGAGCTGACGCCGTCGCCGCGACCATCCCCCACCGGGGCCGGCCCATGAGGTGAGATGGGCACCGGCATGCGTCCCGTACCCGCCTCACGTTCGCTTCGACGAGTCCGCCGGTGACCCGGTGGGCGCCTGACTCCCGCCGCAGCCCTGCGCCGCGGCCGTCGAGACAGCGCCCCGCCGCCCGCACACCCTTCGGGGCCGACTCCTCGCGCCCCGTCCCACCCCACCCCCCAACCACCCCCAGGGAGACCTCGTGACCGACCTGCTCGCTGCCTCGTCGCGCCCCGACCGCTCGCTCGTGCTCACCCCCACCCGGGTCGTGCTCGACACGTCGGTGCTGATCGCCGATCCGGAGGCGATCTACGCCTTCCCCGGTGACGACGCGGTGATCCCCCTGGTGGTCATCGAGGAGCTCGACCAGCACAAGACGAGGCCCGACGACGTGGGCCGGGCGGCACGGGAGGTGATCCGGCGCATCGAGGACCTGCGGGTCAACCACGGCGGCGACATCCGCAC
>JADGOP010000262.1 GCA_017882935.1 Actinomycetota bacterium | reverse complement strand
CGATGCCGAGCAGCTCGGCGGGGTAGCGCGTCGCCATGCGCAGCGCCTCCTCCTTCGGCACGCCACAGTGCCGCACCACGTTGCGCACCGCGGAGGCGAGGTCGAGCGCGGACCCGGCCAGGACGCCGTCGGCGGTGGTGCACCGACCCCCCGAGACCGTGATGCGTCGATCGCCCAACCCGAAGCCGGAGGCGGTCCCCCCGACGGGCGGCATGGCGTCGCTCACCAGGAAGGCCCGGCCCGGCGGCACGGCCCGGAGCGACAGCTGCAGCGTGGACCACGCCACGTGGTGGCCGTCGGCGATGAAGCCGCACCGGACCCGATCGTCGGTCAGCAACGCCCCCACCGCGCCGGGCTCGCGCGCGGTCGGGGGTCGCATGGCGTTCCACACGTGGGTGGCGCCGGTGACCCCCTCGTCGACCGCGCGGCCCACCTGCTCCGCCGTGGCGTCGGTGTGCCCGGCCGACACGCGGATGCCCCGGCGCACCAGGTCGGCGACGAAGCCGGGCGGCACGACCTCTGGAGCGAGGGTGACCAGCGTCGACCCTCCGATGGGCGCGGTGAGGGCGGCCACGACGGCGCTCCCGGGCCTGGCGGGCACCTGGCCGCCGTCGTGCGCGCCGAGGCGGGCCCTGCTGAGGAGCGGCCCCTCGAAGTGGATGCCGAGCACCCCGTCGAGCCGCTGCTCGATGGCCTGGCGCACCGCGTCGCCGGCGCGCGCCATGTCGGGCGCGGGGCCGCTGACGAAGGTGACGAGGAGGTCGGTCGTGCCGAGCCGGCGGTGTGCGGCAACGATCCGCTCGATGGTGGCCACGGACGGGTCGTCGTTGAACAGCACGTCGCCACCGCCGTTGACCTGCACGTCGATGAAGCCGGGTGCCACCGACCGCCCCCCGAGGTCGACCACACCGGCCCCCTGGACAGGCGCGTCGAGTCGCGGGGGGAGGGCCGCGACCACGCCGTCGCGCACCACGATGCTGTGGTCGCGCAGCACCTCGTCGCCGGTGAAGATCTCGCAGCCGGTGAGGATCAGGTCGCCGCTCACGGGTCGGGGAGCACCAGGTGCTCGGCGAGCCCGGGGTCGAGCCGGGCGAGGCTGTCGCGCAGGCCCCCGGGCCGGCTCCGCGCCAGCCACGTCCGGGCCTGGCCGTCGACCAGCTCGGCCATGTCGGCCTGCAGCAGCGCGGCGTCGGGACCGTCGTCGCCGAGGAGCCGCCACGCGCCGTGCCGGGCGAGCCGGGCGGCCTGCGAGACCTCCGCCACCACCTCCTCGGCGTCGACGCAGCCGGGTTGTGCCGCGGCGAGCAGGCCCAGCTCGGCGTCGATCTGCCCCGCGACCTCGCGCACCGCTGCCGGGTCGGGGCGACCGAGGATCAGGTGCGCCTGACCGGGGAACAGCGCGGCGTGAAGCGGACTGGCGTTGACGGCCTGTTGGCCGGTGTGGGTCCAGAGCCTGCCGAGCCGGTCGAGCGCGGCCGACACGCGGCCCGTGGGGTCGTCGAACACGTGCCCGTCGAGCACCGCGCGCAGGTCGAGGTCGCGGTTGGCGTCGAGGCCCCACGCCACCGCAGCGCCGTAGACGATCGGGCCGAAGCTGATCGAGGGCGGCTGGTGGTGGCCGTTGTCGCCCCAGTCGGTGATCAGGAAGCCGCCGCAACCCTGGTGGCGGGCCGTCTCCGCGGCGTCGACCAGGTTCGCCCTGGCGTTGTCGAGGCGCCCCACCAGCGAGTTCCAGCTCGACGTCCCGGCCGCGACCCAGAAGGGCACGTCGGCACCGACCAGCGGTGCGGCGCAGCGCCCGAACCCCGAGAACGCGTCGACGTCGGTGCCCATGGTCTCGAGCAGCTGGGTGACCTGGAGGGGGAGCTGGAGCCGCCCACCGCCCGGTGGCGGGGCCTCGTAGCACCACACCAGCGGCACGACGCCCTCGTGCAGCTCCGCGGCGCGGCCCGGGTGGCGGCGCAGCACGTCGGCCCAGATCTGCACCTGGTCGACGCGACCGTCGGCCAGGAGGGGCGAGGTGAGTCGCACGAGGTGGTCGAGGTAGACCCGTCCGAGGCCGTGTTCGGCCACCTGCTCGCGACTGACGCCACGCCCCAGCTCGAAGGGCTCGTCACCGCCGATGTTGACGGCACGGCTGCGGAAGTTGGGCAGCAGCTCGTCGAGGAGCCCCAGCGCGAACCTGGCGTTCGACCGGGTGGGTGCCAGCACCGATGGCGGGCGGTGGAACCCCGGGACCAGGTCGAAGCCGTCGGGGCACTCGGCGCGGGCCCGGTAGGGGTCGTGACGCAGCCATCGCTCCATGTGCCCGAAGCAGTTCTGGTTGGGCACCAGCTCGATGCCGCGGTCGGCGCACAACCCGTCGAACCACCGGACGTCGTCGGGGGTGAGCGGCGACGCGTCGCGCCAGACGCGCTGGTGGTGCTGGTAGGCGAAGGTGTGCTCGACGTAGAGCTGGAGCTCGTTGATGCGCACCAGCGCGCACAGGTCGGCGAGGCGCTCGAGGGTGGCGCGGGTGGGCACTCGATCGCGGCTCACGTCGAGCAGCACCGCGCGCACCGCGACGTCGGGCTCGTCCTCGAGGTGGAACGCCGGGAGCCGCCCGTCGGCGCACTGCCGGCGGATCTGGTCGAGCAGCCCGTGCGCGTAGCGGAGCCCTGCTTCGTCGGCGTGCTCGATCTGCACCGGGCTGTCGTCGCCCGGTTCGACGTGGAGCCGGAAGCCCTGGGGCGCCAGGTCGTTTCGCTGCCGCTCGACGACGCGCACCCCGGCGACCGCGGGTCCCTCGCCGAGCTGCTCGACGCGGCGCGGTCGGGGCACCAGGGTGAGCTGCTCCAGGGTCGTCACGGCTCGGGCTCGAGGCTCAGCGACTGCACCATGAGCTGGATGTGGTGGCGCCCACCCGTCCGGGAGCGGAAGCCCGGCATGAGCGTGGGCTCGCCACGCCGCGTGAATCCCATCGCCTCGAAGAAGGCGCTCGCGTTGGCGTTCTCGGCCCAGGTCTCGAGGTGGCATCCCGGCACGCCGTCGGAGCGCAGCGTGGCGAGCCAGCGGTGGACCAGCTCGGCGCCGAGGCCCTGGCCGCGCCCGGCGGGGAGCAGGTTGATGTGGAGGTGCGCGGGCCAGCGGTCGTCGAGGAAGGTCGGGTGGGGGAGGTCGCGCCGCACGGCCGCGCGACCGATGTCGACCAGCGAGCGGCCCAGCAGCGGTGCGGTGCCGGACTTCACCAGCAGGCCGCGCCGCAGCAGGTGGTGGGCCGCGAGGCTCGGCTTCAGGTCGACGCGCCGGCTGTCGAGGCAGCCCAGGAGGTACCCGACGACCTCGCCGTCGACGACCGCGACCAGGGCGGACCCGGGCTCCTGGTCGGTGTACCAGCTGCTGAACACGTCGGCGAAGCTCTCCTCGTCGGGCCACTGCCAGGCGATCGGCTCACCCATGTAGCCCGTCTCGAAGCAGATGCGGCGCACCGCCGCACGGTCCTCGGGCCTGTAGGCACGCACCCCCGTGGTCATGCCAGGACCGTATGCGAGGCAGGGGCCGGACGTCGCACGCCGGGGCATCTCATCCGGAACGGGTGAGGACGGTGCCGCCCCTGGCCGTCAGGATGCTCTCCAGTGTTTCCGGCAAGACTCCACCGGTCCGTCCGCATCTGATCCAAAGGACTCGAAGATGACCCTGCATGATCGTGACTCCGTACGCGAAGAGCTCGACGACTCGGTGTTCGCCGGACAGGACATGAACAAGGCGGTGCCGAAGTACCGCTTCCCCGATCACGAGATGCGGCCGGACGACGCGTACCAGATCGTCTCCGACGAGCTCATGCTCGACGGCAACTCCCGCCAGAACCTGGCCACGTTCTGCCAGACGTGGGAGGAGCCCCAGGTGCACAAGCTCATGGAGCTGTCGATCGACAAGAACATGATCGACCGCGACGAGTACCCCCAGACCGCCGAGATCGAGCGCCGGGCCACGCACATGATGGCCGACCTCTGGAACGCCCCCGAGGCCGCCAACACTGCGGGCGCCTCGGCCATCGGCTCGTCCGAGGCGTGCATGATGGCGGGCATGGCGGCCAAGTGGCGCTGGCGCGAGCAGCGACGTGCGGCCGGGCTCTCGGCCGACAAGCCCAACATGGTGTGCGGCCCGGTCCAGGTGGTCTGGCACAAGTTCGCCAAGTACTGGGACATCGAGATGCGTGAGGTCCCCATGGCGCCGGGGCACTACTGCATGGACGTGAACGACATGCTCGAGCGGGTCGACGAGAACACCATCTTCGTCGTGCCGACGCTCGGCGTGACCTACACCGGCGAGTACGAGCTGGTGAAGCCCCTGGCCGATGCCCTCGACAAGCTGCAGGCCGACACGGGCCTCGACGTGCCGATCCACGTCGACGCCGCGAGCGGAGGCTTCCTCGCCCCCTTCTGCGCTCCCGACCTGGTCTGGGACTTCCGGCTCCCGCGCGTGAAGTCGATCA
>JADGOP010000261.1 GCA_017882935.1 Actinomycetota bacterium | reverse complement strand
GAGACGCCGTCGTTGGTGATGGTGGGGGCGCCGAACTTCTTGTCGAGCACCACGTTGCGGCCCTTCGGGCCGAGGGTGACCTTGACCGCGTCGGCCAGCTTGTTCACGCCGGCCTCGAGGCCGCGGCGGGCTTCTTCGTCGAACTTCAGGATCTTGGGCATGGGTTCCTCTACTTGTTGACCTTGGCGAGGACGTCGCGGGCGTTCAGGATCAGCAGGTCCTGACCATCGGAGGTGATCTCCGTGCCGCCGTACTTGCTGTACACGACGACGTCGCCGACGACCACGTCGACCGGGATCAGGTCACCGGTCTGGTCGGAACGACGACCCGGACCGACAGCAAGGACTTCGCCCTGCTGGGGCTTCTCCTTGGCGGTGTCGGGGATGACGAGACCGCTTGCGGTCGTCTCCTCGGCATCGCCGGGCTTGACGACGATACGGTCCTCGAGCGGCTGCAAACTCATCTACGGGCTCCTTGGCGGGGTTAGCACTCTCAACTGCCGAGTGCTAACTCTAGGGAACCCGGCTGGCACTTGCAAGGTGCGAGTGCCAGACGGCGCTGCTCCGCCTGGCGGCTCCGCGGCCTTCTCAGCGGTTGCGGTTGCGGATCTGCTCGCCGGGATCGTCGGTGAGCCAGGCCTCGTCCTCGTCGGTGAAGCGGGCGTTCGCGTTGGTGGCGATCGCGTCGAGGCCGTCGGCATCGTCGTCGGCCGTCCACGCCCCGGCATCGTCGGACCGCGGCCGCTGCTTCGCATCGGACCACAGGTCGGGGTCGAACCCCTTCGAGCCGCGCCGGGAGAAGATGCCCATCGGGGGAGTTTTGCAGCTCCGGTTCCCCGCACGGAAACGCGGCGGCGCCGCGCTCACGTCCACGCGGGGAGCAACCGCGTGACCACCTCACCCAGGAGCAGGGCGAACATCACCAGCACCGGGGTGCTCAGCAGGTACGCCGAGCGGAACGAGAACCGGCGGTAGAGCAGCACCGACCCCACCGCGGCCGCGACATAGGCGAGCAGCGCCAGCACGAGGGAGGCGCCGACCGAGCCGTCGCCGTGGCGGCCGTCGGCCGTCGCCGAGCGGCCGTTCTGCGGCGTCGGCACGAAGGGCTGGGTCCGCATGGTGGCCACGACCACGGTGGCGCGGTGCGTGGCCCAGGGCAGCGCCGCGTCGGAGGTGACCGCGGTGAGACGGTTGTCGTTGCTCGGCGCGTAGAGCTCGGCAGTGGTCATCACCGGCTTCAACCTGCCGGCGACCACCGCCGTGGCACCGCCGGGAGCCGACGAGGCGGCCGCCGATGCCGACGCCGGCGCCTCGAGCAGCACCTGACGCACCTGCGACACCTTGTAGAGGGTCTGGCCCTGGGTGGTGGTGACCACGATCGCGTCGCCGACGTGCAGGCTGCCGAGCGAACCGAACGGGCCGCCGAAGCCGGCCCGCCGACCGACCACCGCGGCGTTGCCCGGCTGGCCGAGCCCCGCCGTGCCGGGGACGTGCCCCGGGCCCTTGCGGGTCTGCTCGGGACCGACGCCCTCGACCGCCACCTGCGACACGCGGAGCTGGCCGATCTCCATGATCCCGACCGCGGCGCCCAGCGAGGGCGCGGTGGTGGGAGCCGCCACCCCGAACGGGGTGTCGGCCTCGCCGGCCGCGTGGCTGATGTCGGTGCGGTAGGAGGAGAGCAGCGACCGCTGGGCCCGCTGCTCGAGCAGGGGCCCGAAGCCGTAGAGCACCAGCACTGGCATGGCGAGGGTCACGAGGATCCAGGTGGCCGCGAGCGCGGCGAGTCGGCGTGGCGTCAGTGGCGCGCGCCGTGCCGAGCGCGGCAGTGCCTCGGCGTAGTCGGGGACGGGCTCCGGCGCGCGTGGCTCGTCGACACGGGGCGTGGTGTCGGGGGGCACGACGTCGCGGCGGGGATCGGTGGTGAGCGTCACGACGGTGCCTCCGCGCTGTCGCCTTCGGGCAGGGGGCGGCCCGCGGTCACGATCGTGGCGCCGGCGGTGAGGAGGATCAGCAGGACGAGCGACAGGAGCGGCGCCAGGGTGTCGACGGCCTTCACGCCGAGGTAGGGCGGGAGGTGCACCGTGGCGATGGCGGCCTGGTGGCTGGCGGCCCTGGTGCTCGAGCTCGACGGCACCCTCGTGCCGGTGTCGCTCAGGCCTGCGGCGCTGGCCGTGCCCGCCGTCGCGGCGTCGGTGCCGAGCCCCGCGCCCACGTCGCTGCCGAGGCCGCCGGACCCGGCGAGGCCGAGCCCGAGCGGGACCGACCCGCCGCCGAGCGGACCGCCCGCGGCCGAGGGCACCTTGGTGGGCGTCTTCGTCGGCGTCTTGACGGGCGTCTTCGTCCCCTTGCCGATCGCGGCGATGGCCTTGCTCGCCTGCGCCTGCAGGTCAGCGGTGAGGGGAGCGAAGCCGGGCGGCAGGCTGCTCTGCCCGGCGCCGGTGGCGTAGGTCAGCCACGACGCGAGCAGGGCCTGCGAGGCGGTGCGGGGCGTTGTCGTCGCCGCCGCGGCACGACCCGGAGCGGCGAGGCGCTCCGCGCCGGCGGTGGACACCAGGGGGGCGGACGGAGCGAGGGCGTACTCGACGAACGACAGCGGGTAGGCGTCGGGGTTCGCCTTGGAGGCGGGGTTCGGGAGCAGCGTGCCGTCGGCCTGCTTGGTCATGGTCGGCACGGCTGCGGCGAGCGATGCGGCGGTCGGCAGCACGTACTTCCCTGCTGCGTTGCGGATCGCCACCGGGGTGAGGCCCATCTCCTTGGCCGTCGCCAGGTCGGTCAGCGTCCAGTACACGCCGTAGCGCTGGGTGGGCTCGAGCTTGGTGGCGCTGTAGACGAACTTCTGCAGCGCCGGCTTGCCGCTGAAGGTGTTGAGCACGTTGTTGAACGACACCTTGGCGAGGGCGAACGAGGAGTCGACGCCGCGCGGCGTGCCCGGCGGCGAGTCGTAGGGGCCCGACGACGGGATCTTCCAGGTGTCGGGTGCCTGCGACTTGAAGAAGCTGGTGGCGAACAGCGTGGTGGCGTCGGTGGCGGCCGAGGCCAGCGGCTTGCTGCCGTCGGCGGGCCAGGTGAGCGACGGCGCCAGCTGCAGCTGCGGGTTCTCGGCCCGCATGGCGTCGCCGAAGGCGGGGATCACCTGGAGGTTGCCCCAACCCACGAGCGCCGCCGCCTCGGACGCGGTGAGCTTGAGGTCGGTGTAGGGCTTCGGCAGCGGGTTGGACGGGTTGTTCGGCCAGTTGTCCGACGCGGGGGGCACGTACCCGCCACCGGCCGCCAGCACCACCGCGTTGAGAGCGAGGGGCGTCGCCACGTAGGCGCGCTTGGTGGCGGGGTCGAACCCCGGCGAGCGGTAGCCGGTGGCGGCCAGGGTCACGTCGGCGTCACCGCTGGCGAACCCCTTCACGGCCGAGCCCTCGTCGAGGAACGCCGACCGGGTGGGTGAGGTGTGCGCGCCCGACGCCTTGCACTGGGCGACGGTCCAGTTCGCCCACAGGCTCGACAGGCGGTCGGGCGTCTCGAGGCTGAGCGCGTTCGGGTCGAACCCCGAGCAGCCGGAGATCTTCGAGTCGGTGCGGAAGGTGAGCGGCGTCGACGAGTCGAACACCGTCTTCACGCCGCCGGTCGTGACCATGGCCCCGGTGACCACGAGCCGGCACGGGTGGTCGGGGTCGCACGTGGCGTTGTAGGTGACCTCGGCGGGCGTGCCCACGTTCTTGGTGTGCGTCGCCGTGCCCACGCCCACCTGGATGGTGCCGAACGCCTCGGAGCCGTCGGGGCGGCCGTAGAGCGCGCCGTAGTTGCCGTCGGTGGCGGCCGAGTAGGGGTAGTAGGCGCAGTGGTCCTCGCTCGAGGCGTTGGCCACGGTCACGTCGTCGGTGCAGACCCTCATCGACAGCGCGTAGACGCTCACGCTCACCCCGGCTGCCGGCTTCACGCTCACGTTCACGACCTGGCCGTCGGTGAGGTTCGAGGTGGTCGACGCCGTGACCGCGATGCTCGGGTCGGCGATGCTGTCGGCGGAGGCCGTGCGGACCCGGGGTGCGATCCCCGTCGTGGTGGCCACGACAGCGAAGGCGGCCAGGAGTGCCAGGAACCGACGTCGGCTGGGCCGGCGAGGGAGGCGGGGCATCGGGGCTCCTCGGTTGGGATCGGATGGTCGGTCGATCAGCGGATCTGATCGAGGGGCCGGAACGACGACGGCCCGCGCGTCGGCGGGCAGACCAGCCCCGTGACGATCGCGCACCCACCTGAACGGCCCCGCCCGATCAGGGGAACGTCCGGTGAACGGCATGTGCATTCCGGGCCACCGTTCCACCCGTCTGCGAGGCGCAACGGGGGACGCAAGGGGCGCATCCGGGCACGACGACCAACGGTCGGTGAACGGCCACCTTCCGTTCGCCAGCGGTTCGCCGTGCGTCCGTTGTGACGTGGGGAGGCCCATGGTCCAATGCCGGGAGCCATGGCTGCGACCGATCCTCTT
>JADGOP010000260.1 GCA_017882935.1 Actinomycetota bacterium | reverse complement strand
CGCCGTAGGGCTGGATGCCGTAGGTGATGCCGATCAGCAGCACGGTCAGGCCGATGCCGAAGCTCAGCGTGCCGGCCCAGTCCAGCCGACCCGGGGTGCGGACGCCGAGTTCCTTCAGCGAGCGCACGCTCCAGATGGTGCCGAGGATGCCGATGGGCACGCCCACCCAGAAGATGGCCTGCCAGTGGATCTCGGAGAGCACGCCGCCGATCAGCAGGCCCAGGAAGGAGCCGGCCACCGCGGCCACCATATTGACGCCGAGGGCCATGCCGCGCTGATTGGAGGGGAACGCGTCGGTGAGGATCGCCGACGAGGACGACATCAGCATCGCCCCGCCGACGCCCTGCAGCACCCGCCAGGCAATGAGCCAGATCGCCCCGCCGTCGAGCTGGAACGGGTCGAACGACAACGCGATCGCGGCCACCGTGAAGACGACGAAGCCGATGTTGTACATCTTCACGCGGCCGTACATGTCGCCCATCCGCCCGAACGGAACGACCAGCACGGCGGTCACCACGAGGTAGCCCATCAGCATCCACAGCAGATAACCGACGTTCGCCGGCCGCAACGGATCGAGGTGGATGCCGCGGAAGATCGCGGGCAGCGAGATCAGCACGATCGACGAATCGAGCGACGCCATGAACACGCCGAGGGTCGTGTTCGACAGCGCCACCCACTTGTACCGGCCCGCCGGAGAAGTGCTCGGCACGTCGGTTGTAGAGATCGCCATGATCGTGGCCTTCCGTCGCCGTGGAAATGATTGACGTCGACGTCAACGTACGATAGCCGCCCTGAAGGAACGTTCGTGAGGTGGGCCGCGTGGAGCTCT
Organism: Actinomycetota bacterium; assembly: GCA_017882935.1. Taxonomy (GTDB): domain Bacteria; phylum Actinomycetota; class Acidimicrobiia; order Acidimicrobiales; family Iamiaceae; genus JADGOP01. Next base: position 3,670 of record JADGOP010000260.1, on the reverse strand, counting down.
TCGCCACTGGCCTCGAGCACGTCGGCCTTGCCGTCGAGCGCGAGCACGACGGCTCGACGTCCGGCCACCACACCGAGCGGCTCGTAGGTGGCGTTGAGCACGAGTGCCCGGGTCATGGCTGCGAAGGATAGAGGCGACCCGCCCCTGATGGGGTGGAGTTGTGCCGTCGGACCGGCAGGTCCGGGCCCCGGCCTAGAGGTGGCGCCAGGTCCGGCACCAGTGGAGGTAGGTCACGATGTCGTCAGGTTCGGGCTCGCGGGTGGGATCGCCGTAGGCGGTCTGGAGCCGGAACCGGAGGTACGCGGGGTCGGGCAGGGGGAGCCACGGGCGGCGCCGCCACCAGCCGCGCGGGGCCAGGTGGGCCACCTGCGCGACGGCAGTCGCCCAGAGCGACGGGTGGGCCAGCACGGCCCGACCCGCGTCGAGCACCCAGCCGCGGTCGAGGGTGGCGTACAGGTCGGGCTCGGGCGTCACGCTCCGCACGCTACGCCGCACCCCGGCGGGCGACCGCCGCGGCGCCGAGCAGCGGCCCCTCGGTGCCGAGGCCGGCCGGGACGATGTGCGCACCCTTCGCATAGCTGATGCGGGCGACCGCCTCGAGCTCGGCGTTGGCAGCCGCGAAGAACGGCTCGCCGAACCCGAGGGCCACCGAGCCCGCCACGCACGCGAGCCGCAGGTCGAGTGCCACGACGAACCAGCCGATCGCGCGTCCCACCAGCTGCCCCGTGCGGGCGACCACGTCGGGGGTGGCCTCGGCGGCGGGCCGCCCGGTTATCGCGGCGATGCTCGTGCCGGAGGTCTCGGCCTCGAGGCAGCCACGCGAGCCACAGCGACACGGCCGGCCCTCGGGCACCACCACCACGTGGCCGATGTGGCCCGCGTTCGACGAGGCGCCGTCGAGCAGCCGCCCGTCGACGACGAACCCACCGCCGACACCGGTCGACACCACCATCGCGACGAAGTCGTCGCAGCCACGCGCCGCGCCGAGCCAGCCCTCGGCAAGTGCCAGCGCCTTGGCGTCGTTGTCGACCCGGACCGGCAGCCCGAAGTGCTCGGCGAGGCGGTCGCGCAGCGGAAAGGAGCGCCACTGCGGGATGTTGAGCGGCGACACGGCCACCCCGTCGGGCTCCATCGGCCCGCCGCTCCCGACGCCCACGACGGTCGGCGGCCGGCCCCCTTCCGCCACGTGCTCGTCGACGACCTCTGCCGCGAGCGTGACCAGCGTGGTGAAGAGCGCCTCGCTGTCGGCACCTTCGGTCGGCGTCCGGCGGGACCGGACCAGCTCCTCACCGACGACGATCCCTGCGGCCAGCTTCGTGCCGCCGATGTCGATGGCGAGGATCGGGTCCATGCGCCGCACGTTAGGCAGCGTCGCCGTGCCCCGCGACGTGACGTCGTCCGGGGCGCTCCGTGGCGGTGGGCACAAGTAGGGTGACGGACCTGCCCGTCACCCAGGAGCGCGTGTGGCCACCACCCAATCGCAGAGCGCCACCAGCAGCCCGTCGGGTGCCACCGCGTCGAGCACGAGCGGGTTCAGCTCCTGGTTCGAGGCGATCTGCGACAACCTGGGTCGGGCGATCCAGGGCAAGCCCGAGGCCATCCGCCTGGTCGTGCTGTGCCTGCTGTCCGAGGGCCACCTCCTCGTCGAGGACGTGCCCGGCGTCGGCAAGACCAGCCTGGCGAAGGCGCTCGCCCGCTCGATCCACGGCATCTTCGGCCGGGTGCAGTTCACCCCCGACCTGCTGCCGAGCGACGTGGTCGGCGTGAACATCTGGGACCGCAACCGCAGCGCCTTCGAGTTCCGTCCCGGCCCGATCTTCGCCAACATCGTCCTCGGCGACGAGATCAACCGGGCCTCCCCGAAGACCCAGTCGGCCCTGCTCGAGGCCATGGCCGAGCGGCAGGTCACCGTCGACGGCGTGAGCTACGAGCTCCCTCCGCCCTTCATGGTGATCGCCACGGAGAACCCCATCGAGCACGAGGGCACCTATCCCCTGCCCGACAGCCAGCTCGATCGCTTCCTCATGCGGGTCGGCATCGGCTACCCGTCGCGGCAGGCCGAGATCGACGTGCTCTCCACCCACGGCGACCGCGACGCGCTCGCCGACGTGCAGCCGGTGGTCACCGCCGACCAGATCCTCACGCTCGCCGCCGCGGTGCGCGAGGTCGACGTGGCACCGAGCCTGCGCGGCTACCTCGTCGATCTCGCCGAGTCCACGCGCCGCCACCCCCACCTGGCGCTCGGCATGTCGCCGCGCGCCACCTTGGCGCTGCAGCGCGCCTCGCGCGCGCTGGCCGCGTCGCTCGGTCGCTCCTACGTCATCCCCGACGACGTGAAGGAGCTGGTCGAGCCCGTGCTCGCGCACCGCGTGATCGTGGCCCCCGATGCCCAGGTCCAGGGCATCACCGCCGCCGACGTGATGGACGAGATCCTCCGCGAGCTCCCGGTCCCCACCGGTGTCCGACCCGGCTGACGGGCCCGTGGGCACCCTTCCGCCGCACCCGCCGGCCCGCGGTCGCCGCCCGATCAGGTCCCGATGACCCGCGCCGGCAAGCTGGTGCTCGTCGCGGGCATCATCGGGCTCGTGGCCGGGCGCATCTTCGGCCTCGACGAGGTCGTGCTGCTCGCCATCGCGGCCCTGCTGCTGCTCCTGGTGGCCGGCGCCTGGGTGCGCCTGCGCCACCCCGGGGTGCACATCGACCGGCGGGTCACGCCGAGCCGGGTCGCCGCGGGCGAGGCCAGCCACGTCGAGCTCTCGGTGCGGGCCACCGGCACCCGGACCTCACCGCCGATCACCTTGACCGACCCCGTCACCGGCACGGCCGGGGCCATCGTCGCGCTCGCGCCGGTGCCGCCCGGCGAGCCGGTCGACGCCACGTACGCGCTGCCGACCGAGCACCGCGGCGTGGTGTGGGTGGGGCCGCTGCAGCTCGAGCTCACCGATCCCTTCGGCCTCGCCGTGCGCCGCCACGAGGCCGCGCCCGTCCGGCGCCTCACGGTGCTGCCACGCGTCGACCTCATCGCGCCGGTGCGCAGCGGTCGCGGCGACGACCCGCTCGGCGAGGTGTCGCGCGGCGATGCCCTGTCCCCTGCCGGCGACGAGTTCGCGGCGTTGCGCCCCTACGTCGCCGGCGACGAGCTGCGCCGGGTCCACTGGCGCACGAGTGCCCGGCTCGACACGCTCATGACCCGCCGCGAGGAACGACCGTGGCAGGGCCGCTGCACGGTGCTGCTCGACGTCCGCTCCGCGGCGCACAACGCGGCCTCGCTCGAGCGTGCGGTGTCGGCTGCGGCCAGCGTCGCCGCCGCGTCGATCCGCGGCGACGAGTCCGTGCGCCTCCTCACCACCGGCGGCTTCGACTCGGGCCACGGCGCCGGTCGCACCCACCTCGACCAGCTGCTCGAGGAGCTGGCCGTGGTCGGCACCAGCGAGACCGTGGCGCTCACCCCGGCACTCGCGGCGCTGCGCGGCGCAGCGGCCGGTGGCTCGCTCGTGGTGGTCACCACCAGCGATGCCGACCTGTCGTCCCTGCACGTGGTGCAACGGTCGTTCCGCAACGTGGTCACCGTCGCCTTCGACCGGCCCGCGGTCGACGACACCGCCACGCGCCCCGGGCGCTGGATGCCGCGGGTCGACGGCGCCGACCGGGTCGACGAGCCGCCGGAGGG
>JADGOP010000259.1 GCA_017882935.1 Actinomycetota bacterium | reverse complement strand
GTCGTACAGGCCGCCCCAGGCGTGCTCGAACGCGGCCACCTGGATGAGCGCGTCGACGGATCCGAAGCGGGTCTGTGCCAGCTCGACGATGCCGGTGCACGAGTCGGGGTCGGTGATGTCGGTGGCCTGGAACGCCACCCGCTCGCCGGTGGGATCGAGCTCGGCGGCAACGGACTCGAGAGCCGCCTCCGTCCGGGCGCCGAGCACCACGTTCGCCCCGTCGCGGAGCGCGCTCGCAGCGCACTCGCGGCCGAGGCCGGGGCCCACGCCGGTCACCATCACCGTCTTGCCCTTCAGGATCATCCCGCTCTTCTAACTGTTTGACAGAGTGCTGTCAAACAGTAAAAGCTATCGAGATGAGGCGTGTGGCGTGGTCAGGTGATGCCCCGGCCAACGAGGACGATGCCCGCCGCCGGATCATGGAGGCGGCGGTGCGCTCCGTCCAGCAGCACGGCATCGAGCGGACCAGCGTGGCGATGATCGCGGACGAGGCCGGGGTGTCGCGGCCCACGCTCTACGCCTACTTCGAGAACCGCGACGAGATCGTGACCCAGGCCGCCATCGCGGCCACCGACTCGTTCGTCGAGCGGGTGGTGGCCCACGTCCGCCGCTTCGACACCGCCGCCGAGCGGCTCGTCGAGGCGACCCTGTTCTCGGTGCGCGGCATTCGCAACGAGCCCGCCCTGGCCATGCGCTTCCGGGCGGGCGGGCTGCTGTCCGGGCCGCTCACCGCCGACGAGCTGCACTACGCCAAGGTCTGTCTGGCGCCGGTGGTCGAGCTGGCGCCGGAGCTCGAGCCCTGGATCGACGAGGCGGCCGAGGTGTCGGCCCGGGTCGTGATCTCGCTCCTCAGCCGCGGCCCCGTCCACCCGCGCACCGAGGCCCAGGAGCGCAGGTTCCTGCACCGGTGGCTGCCTGCCGCCCTCGGCCTGGTGCCCGGCGGCGCGGCGCGCCCGCTCGACCAGACACCGTGACGATCGCCCCGCAGCCCCCGGTTGCGGTGGGGGTGGGCCTGCCCTGGGACGTGCCGGTCGACGACCCGGTGGCGGCCCTCGCGGAGGCCCGGCGCGAGCTCGGCGACACCTTCGTCGTGGACAGCGGCGACGACCGCTACCTGTTCACGTTCTCGCCCGAGGGCGTCGCCGGCTTCTACGCGTTGCCCGAGGAGCAGGCGAGCAAGGGCGTCGCCGACTGGCGGATGCTGCGGCGCAAGTTGCCCGACGAGGTCTTCGTCGGCAGGCGCACCTTGCCGCACCAGCTCTTCGGCCGCGACGACGTGGCGGCCCACCTCGACAACGTCGACCGGGCGCTGGAGACGACCGTCGCCGAGCTGGGCACCTCGGGCGAGGCTGACGTGTTCGCCCTGACCCGCCGGATCGGGCACCGCGTCGGCCTGGCCTCGTGGGGCGGCCCCGGCGCCGCGGGCGGTGCCCGCTTCGAGCAGCTCGTCGCTGCGCTCGACACGCTCGATGCCGCGGAGTCCTTCGTGCACCCCGACGCCATGGCCGCGGTCGCGGCGAGCGGCAAGGAGGCCGAGCGACACGCCCTGGCCGTCGTCGAGGAGCTCATCGGGCAGGGCCTGGCCGAGCTGCCGGGTGCCGAGGCCGAGCACCCGTTGTTCGCCCGGGTCGCGGCCGCGTGGGCCGACGAGGCCTCCGGCGAGCGGACCGCCGGCATGGCACTCGACGTGACGCTGATCCACGTGGCGTCGATGTCCAACCTCTTCGCTGCGCTCGGCTGGGCCCTCGTCGACCTCCTGGAGCACCCCGTCGAGGTGGCACGACTGCGTGCCGGCGACCGGGCGCGGGCCGAGGCGTGCGCCCTCGAGTCCACCCGGCTGGCGCAGCGCTCGATCATGGCCCGCTACGTGCTGGCACCGGTGAGCCTCGACGTCGGCACCGCGGTCCTCGAGGTGGCCGCGGGCGTCACCATCGCCACGCTGCTGCCGCTCACCAACACCAGCGCGGCTCCGGGCCTCGACGCGTGGGAGCCCGATCGCTGGAACCGACGCCGCCTCGCCGACGTGGGCGCGCTGCCGGTGCCGGAGCTCGTCACTGCCTTCGGCCACGGTCGCCACACCTGCCCGGCGCAGCCCTTCTCGCTCGCGGCGATGACCCGGGCCACCACCTGCCTGCTCGACCGCTTCGACCTCGAGCCGGCGTGGGCCGGCCACCCCGGCCCGGTCCGGGCCCAGATCGGCGGCGTGGCACGGGCGGGCCGCGCCTGCCTCGTCCGGTACCGCGCCCGACCGACGTGACGGTCGCGACGTACTAGCGGCCGAGCGGTCCGAGGCCCGGCGGGACGCCGAACACCGCGGCGTCGGGGCCCTGACGCGAGATGGACCGGTAGCGCCGCTCGGCGATCCACCAGCGACCGTCGACCCGGCGGTAGGTGTCCTGGTAGATCCCGTACACGTTGTGCCAGGCGTCGATGCTCGTCTCGTGGCGGATCTCGCACATGAAGATGCGCCCGGTCGCGGCCGTCGCCAGCCCGGGATCGTCGACGGCGTCGGTGTCGAGCTCGACCACGGTGTTCAGCACCACGAACGTGAAGTGGTCGAACCGCTCGATCGACGTCCCGATGAAGCGACCCAGCTCCTCGGGCCCGGCGATGGTCAGCGACGGGTTGTTGATGAGGTCGAGGTGCACCTCGGCGGTGGGGAGGAACAGGCGGCCGAGCTCGTCCCAGGCCCGCCGCGTGACCACGTCGGCGTACCCCGACTGCAACCGCCACAGCGCGACGACGTGATCGGTCTCGGTGGGGTCGGGCACGGCCGCCGCGTGCCTCACGGCTCGAGCACGACCCAGCCGCGCCGCTGCAGCTCGGCGGCCAGCTGGTCGGCGGGGACGCGGCGCAGCGCCTGTTCGGCCGCGGAGAGCCGGACGGTCGGTTGGGCCGGCGCGGGCGCATCGCCCGAGTCCTGGGCCGCCTGGAGCTGCTCGATGAACGCCGTCGCCTCGTCACGCGTGAACTTGCCCGCCGCCTGGCGCTGGGTGAAGCCCATCGGGCCGCGGGCGTCGCGGAAGTCGACGTGCCCGGCGTCCTGGAGCAGCGCGAGCAGCTCCTGCACCTGCCGCGCCGGGGCCGGCGGTCCGGACTGCTGACCGAAGGCCATGGGGTCAGTCTCCCCGATGCCCGCCCCGACCGCAGGGACCCCGCCGATGCGGGCGTGCCATGATCTCGTCGCCCGCCGCCCCGGGGGACCGCAGGGGCGGCACCAGGACCAGGGGGATGTGCCCGTGCCCGGAATCGCCGCCGAGGTCGAGCCGGAGGCCGTCGGGTTCGACGCCGACCGGCTGCGCCGCATCGACACCCACTTCGCCCGCTACGTCGACGACGGGCGGCTGCCCGGGTGGCTGGCGGTGGTCTCACGGCACGGCCAGGTCGCGCACGTGGGGTCGAGCGGCCACCGCAACCGCGAGACCGGCGCCCCGATCGAGACCGACACCATCTTCCGCATCTACTCGATGTCCAAGCCGATCACGTCGGTTGCCGCCATGATGCTGTACGAGGAGGGCGCCTTCGAGCTGAAGGACCCCCTGCACCGCTACATCGAGTCGTTCCGCGGCCAGCGGGTGTACCGCAGCGGGTCGGCCACGGCGCCCGCCACCGTCCCGGCGACCGAGCCCATCCGCATCTGGCACCTGCTCACCCACACGGCCGGGCTCACCTACGGCTTCCAGCACGCCCACCCCGTCGACGCCATGTACCGCTCGGCCGGGTACGAGTGGGCCGCGCCCGAGGGCGTCGACCTGGCCGGCGCCTGCGACGCCTGGGCCTCGATGCCGCTCCTGTTCGAGCCCGGCACCGAGTGGAACTACTCGGTGTCCACCGACGTCCTCGGCCGGCTCGTCGAGGTGCTCTCGGGCAGGTCCCTCGACGCTTTCCTGCAGGAGCGCGTCTTCGGACCGCTCTGCATGACCGAGACCGCGTTCCACGTGGGCGACGCCGACCACGACCGCCTCGCGGCGTTCTACGTCGCCGGTCCCGGGCGCAAGGCCGTGCCGTTCGAGGCCATGGGCCGCGCCGCGCTCAAGCCGCCCGCCGTGCTGTCCGGCGGCGGGGGCCTGGTGTCGACGGCCCACGACTACCACCGCTTCACCCAGTTCCTCCTGAACCGCGGCGAGCTCGACGGTGTGCGGCTGCTCTCGGGGCGGACCGTCGACTACATGACCCGCAACCACCTCCCCGGTGGGGCCGACCTCGAGGCCGTGGGCCGGCCGCTCTTCGCCGAGACCACGTTCGACGGGGTGGGCTTCGGGCTGGGCTTCGCCGTGGTGCTCGACCCGGCCGCGAACAAGGTGCTGTCCACCGCCGGGAGCTACAGCTGGGGCGGTGCCGCGAGCACGGCCTTCTGGGTCGACCCGGCGGAGGGGATCACGGCGACGTTCTTCACCCAGCTGCTGCCGTCGAGCACGCACCCGATCCGCACCCAGCTGAGCCAGCTGGTGTACCAGGCCCTGGTCGACTGACCTCCTGACGGGGCCTGGGTGGGGGTC
>JADGOP010000258.1 GCA_017882935.1 Actinomycetota bacterium | reverse complement strand
GGCCATGCACCACGAGAACCTGAGCCAGGCGTCCGGTGTCGCCGCGGTGCGGGCGGCCTCGCCCGGCTCCGCGGTGGGCACGTGCCAGTACCTGGCGCCGGTCCGCGCCACCGGCATCACCGCGCTGCACCGGCGCGCCGAGCGCAGCGCCGACGCCTTCATGAACCGGGCCTACCTCGAGCCCAACCTCGGGCTCGGCTACCCCACCGACGACTGCGCGCTGCTGCGACCCATCTCCCGCTACATCCGTCCCGGCGACGACGAGGCCATCAAGGTCGACTTCGACTTCCTCGGGGTGCAGTACTACACGTACGTGAAGGCGCCACCGCTGCCCATACCGCTGCTGTGGACGGCGCCGCTGTTCGGACGCGACTACCGCCACTTCGAGATCACGGCCACCGGCTGGGAGGTGCGACCCGAGGGGCTGCACGAGGTGCTCGCCCGGGCGCACTCCTACGGCCGGTTCCCCCGGCTCGTCGTCACCGAGAACGGCGCGGCGTTCCCCGACACCCTCGAGGGCGACCGCGTGCACGACCCGCGACGCGTCGAGTTCTACCGGGCGCACCTGGCCCAGGTGCACCGCGCGGTCCACGACGGGATCCCGGTCGACGGCTACTTCTGCTGGTCGCTCATCGACAACTTCGAGTGGGCCGAGGGCTACGAGGCCCGCTTCGGGCTGGCCTACGTCGACTTCGAGACGCAGCGCCGGGTCGTGAAGGACTCCGGCCGCTGGATGGCCGACTTCCTCGCCCGCTGATCAGCGCTCCACCGGGTGCCGCTCGATCCAGAGCAGGTGCAGCTCGCGCCGGGCGATCGCCCACCCCGCGGCGGTGCGCTCGAAGGTGTCCTGGTAGCGGATGGCGAGCGCGCGGTCGGTGCAGCCACCGTCGTCGGCACGCTCGAGGTGGTGGGCCAGGCACCCGGTCTCCCCCGTCGCCCGGTCGCCGTCCACCGACGCCACGTGGTTGCCCACCGCGTGCAGCGTGGCCTCGTAGCGGTCGAGGCCGTGCAGCGCCCGCGCGATGGCGTCGCGCCCGATGGTCTCGCGCTCGACGGGACCACCGGGCGTGCTCGACGTGGCGAGCACGCCGCGGGCGGTGAACAGCGCCGCGACCTCGTCGTAGCGGCGGGCGTCGACTCCTGCGGCATAGGCCTCGACGAGCGCGCGCAGCGCCGCCTCGTCGGTTCCGTGCGGCGAGCTCACGCCCGGGCGATGGCGGCGAACGCCTCCACCAGGCGGCGGCACGTGCCCTCGGGGTCGGCCAACCCGGGGTCGAGCCCTGAGACGTGGATCGAGATGTTGGTGACGCCCGAGTCGAGCAGCGGCTGCGCCGCGGCCATCGTGGCCGGGAGGTCGGGGGAGCCGTCGGCGTTGCGGGCGGGAGCCAGCGAGCCCTGCACCTCGAGCGAGGCGACCGGGCGACCCGCGGCCTCGAAGGCCTCGATCAGCCGCGCGGCGCCCACACGGATGTCGGTGGGGGTGGAGCCCATGATCGGGATCCAGCCGTCGCCGAGATCGACGATGCGCCGGAGGTTGCGGTCGTTCAGGGTGCCGGAGAACCACACGGGCAGGCGTGGCTGGTGGGGTTGCGGGGCGCAGTAGGTGTCGGCGAACGAGCTGCCCTTCGAGGCGAACGACGCGGGCAGCTGCGACCACAGCGCGCGGCACGCACCGATGGTGTCGGTGAGGAGCTGGCCACGCGAGGCGAAGTCGACGCCGAGGGCGTCGTACTCGGCACGCTGCCAGCCCACGCCCACCCCGAGGTCGACGCGCCCGGCCGACAGCACGTCGAGCGTGGCGACGGTCTTGGCCAGCAGCGGGGCGGGTCGGAGCGGCGCGATGAGGATGCCGGTGGAGAGCCGGACGCGCTCGGTGACCGCGGCGATGGCGGTGAGCACGGTGAGCGGCTCGAGCCAGTCGCCCTCGGGCGGCGTGGGGAACCGGCCCCACGGGTAGGCGGCGACGTCGGGGCCGTTCACGACGTGGTCCGACACCACCACGCGGTCGATGCCGGCGCGGTCGGCCGCGCGGGCCGCCTCGAGCACGGTGCGCCAGGCGCCGCCGGGTGCCCGGCCGAAGGTCGGGAGGCCCAGGGTGAGGGTGGGGTGCCTCGGGGGTGTCTGCACGCGCGCTCCGATGTCGGCGCCTCCGGTCGCGGCCGGATCGCTGTGGACGGGCACGCTACCGCGGGCCGCGGCGGGCCGGTATCGGTCTGGACCAGGCACTACGCTCCCCCCTCGCCCAAAGAAGGAGGAGCGATGAGCGCACCCTGGACCGACGATGCCTGCTCGCTCGTGGATGCGTTCCGCAGCGGCGAGCGCAGCCCGCGCGAGGAGCTCGAGGCCACCCTCGCCGCCATCGAGCGCAGCGACCTGAACTGCTTCTCGCACATCGACCCCGAGCGCGCCCTCGCCGCCGCCTCGGCCGCCGACCTGTCCCTGCCGTTCGGCGGGGTCCCCACGGCCATCAAGGAGCTCGACCAGGTCGAGGGGTGGCCCGACCGCGAGGCGTCGCTGGTGTTCCGCGACCGCAAGGCGACCCGCACCTCCACCAACATCCAGCGCCTGCTCGAACGTGGCGGCGCGGTGCCCGTGGGCCAGACGACGGCCAGCGAGTTCGGCGGCCTCAACGTGAGCATCACCAGGATGAACGGGGTCACCCACAACCCCTGGCGCCATGGCCGCACCGTCGGGGGCTCGTCGTCGGGCAGCTCCGCCGCGGTGGCCGGTGGCCTCGTCTCGCTCGCCACCGGCGGCGACGGCGGCGGCTCCATCCGCATCCCTGCCGGCTACACGGGCCTGCTGGGCATGAAGGGCACCTACGGCCGCATCCCGCGCGGCCCCCACGCCTACTGGTCGCCGGGCACGGTGGTGCTCGGGTGCCTGGCCCGCTCGGTGCGCGACGCTGCCCGGTTCTACGACGTCTGCGCGGGGCCCGACCCACGCGACCCCACCAGCCTCCCGTCGCACGGCGCCTGGGAGCGGTCGCTCGGCAGCCACGACCTGATGGGCCGCCGCGTCGCGGTGATCCCGTCGATCGGTGGCGTCCAGCTCGAGGTCGGGGTCGAGGAGCGGGTCCGCGGCGCGGCCGCCGACCTCATCGCCGCGGCCGGGCTGGTGCAGGTCGACATCCCCCTCGAGCTGCCGAACCTGGCGGCCCAGTGGATGATGGGCAACCTCTCCACGCTGCTCGCCGGGCTCGGCGACCGCTGGCCCGCCTGCGAGGACGAGCTGACACAGGAGATCGCGTTCGGGCTCCGGCTCGCGCAGTCGATGTACAACCTCGACACCGCCGCGGTGGCCGAGGCCAAGCGCGTCGAGCTCCAGGAGGCGATGGCCGACGCCTTCGACCAGGTCGACTTCGTGATCACGGCCACCAACCCCGGCCCGGCGTTCGCCGCCGACGCCACCACCAGCAGCCCCAACGGCACCATCCTCGACCAGATCGGTGCCACGAAGGCGGGCAAGCTCGGCTTCCGGGGCGTCATGGCCGGCGTCCGGGTGTCGAGCGCCTTCTACTCCAAGCTCCCGAACCTGCTCATCGAGCAGGCCACCGCGCGGCTCCCCGACATGGTCGCCATGGGCGCGCTCACCATCGCGTCCAACGTCTACGGCAACCCCGCCGTGTCGATCCCCGCCGGGCTGGTCGACGGGCTGCCCGTGGGCATGCAGGTGCTCTCGCGGCACCACACCGACGCGCTGCTGTTCGACCTGGCGCTCGCCGCGGAGCGCACGCTCGCCTGGCCCAAGGTCGCACCCGGCGTGTCCCAGGTGCCGGCCTCGGCCTGAGGCAGCCGGCGTCGCGACGCGCCAGACTGGCCGCCGGCTCGGGCGCGACGGCCCGGGCCCCACAGGGGAGACGACATGCCACGACTCGACGTTGACGACGACCTGGGCTCCTGGCTCATGCTCCGACCGGAGATGGGTGCCGGCCTCGGCGCGCTGAGCACCGCGGTCTACGACAAGAGCGTGCTGCCCCTCCGCGAGCGCGAGATGGCCCGCATGCGCATCGCCCTGGCCAACGAGTGCGAGGTGTGCCGCAACACCCGCGACGCGCTCGGCGAGGCTGCCGGCGTCGACGAGGACCTCTACGAGCACGTCCCCGAGTGGCGCACCTGGCCGGGCTACAGCGAGCGCGAGCGGCTCGCCGCCGAGTTCGCCGAGCGCTTCGCCGCCGACCACCTCGGCCTCCGCGACGACGACGACTTCTGGAACCGCCTCCACGCGGCCTACACCGACCCGGAGATCGTCGACCTCGGCATCTGCTGCGCGCTGTGGCTCGGGTCGGGGCGCCTCATGCGCGTGCTCGACGTCGGCCAGACGTGCTCGCTGCTGCTGCACGCCAACACCGCCACCTGACCCACGTCGTCTCCCCGGGACCGTTTGCCCCGGCCCCGTGCGGGCAGCTTCCTGACGATCGAGCGCCCGCCATCCTGCGGGCGCCGGAAGGAGTCGTCATGAAGAACGTCTGGAAGGGATTCGTCGTGGGAGGCCTGCTGG
>JADGOP010000257.1 GCA_017882935.1 Actinomycetota bacterium | reverse complement strand
CGCGCGGAACGCGCCGGCCACCACCTCGGGGTCGGCCGGCCGGCCGGCCGCCTCGAGGATGCGGCACCACGCCTCGGTGCGCAGTCCGAGCACGGTGGGGTCCTCGCTGACGAGGGTGTTCCAGTAGTCGAACGTGACCGCCTCGACCGGACGCGGCTCTGCCACAGCGCGGCTTCCGGGCATCGCCGCATCCACCCCGGGGCTCGTCAGTGCGCCCGGCAGACGCCCTCGACGCGCGCCGAGGCCGCGACGGCCTCGGCCACGAGCGGGCCCACCCGGGTGTCGAACACCGACGGCACGATGAACTCGGCGTCGAGCTCATCGGGCTCGACCGCCGACGCGATGGCCTTGGCCGCCGCCAGCTTCATGCCCTCGGTGACCATGGTGGCGCCGGCATCGAGCGCGCCGCGGAAGATCCCCGGGAACGCCAGCACGTTGTTGATCTGGTTGGGGAAGTCGGAGCGACCGGTGGCGATGACCGACGCGATGCCACGGGCCGCCTCGGGACGGATCTCGGGGTCGGGGTTGGCCAGCGCGAAGACCACCGAGTCGGGGGCCATGGTGCGCAGGTCGTCGGCGGTGATGAGGCCGGGCCCGCTGACGCCGATGAACACGTCGGCGCCGCGCAGCAGGGCGCCGAGCTTGCCGGTGACCTGCTCGGGGTTGGTCGACTCGGCGAAGCGACGCTTGGCCTCGTTGAGGTCGGTGCGACTGCGGTGGATCGCGCCCTGGCGGTCGGCGCCGATGACCACGGGCACGCCGGCCTCGAGCAGGATCTTGGAGATGGCCACGCCGGCCGCGCCCGCGCCGGCGATGACGACCCGCAGGTCGGACATCTTCTTGTCGACGATGAGGAGGGAGTTCTCGAGCGCGGCCAGCGCCACCACGGCGGTGCCGTGCTGGTCGTCGTGGAAGACCGGGATGTCGAGCAGGTCCTGCAGCCGCTCCTCGACCTCGAAGCACTGCGGCGCGGCGATGTCCTCGAGGTTCACGCCTCCGAACACGGGGGCGATGCGCTGCACGGTGTCGACGATGACCTCGATCCGCTCCTGCGACGTCGCCCCCTCCGGCACGTCGATGCAGATGGGGAAGGCGTCGACGCCGGCGAAGTTCTTGAAGAGCAGCGCCTTGCCCTCCATAACCGGCAGGGCGGCGCCCGGGCCGATGTCGCCGAGGCCGAGCACCGCGGTGCCGTCGGTGACGATGGCGACGGTGTTCTTCTTGATGGTGAGCTCGTGCACCCGGGCGGGGTCGGCGGCGATGGCGTTGCACACCCGCGCCACGCCCGGTGTGTAGGCCATCGAGAGGTCGTCGCGATCGGCCACCGGCATGCGGGCGAGGACCTCGATCTTGCCGCCGGCGTGCATGTCGAAGGTGCGGTCGCTCGACCGCAGCAGCTGGAAGCCGTCGAGGTTGCGGACGGCGTCGCACACCTGCTCGATGTGCTCCTCGCTGATGCAGTTGACGACCAGGTCCTCGTCGAGGTCGGGGCCCTTGGCCTCGAAGCCGTCGAGGACGACGATGTTGCCGCCGACGTTGCCGATGGCGGTGGCCAGTCGGCCGAGGGCGCCAGGGTTGTTGTCGAGGCGCACGCGGAGGCGCACCGAATACGCGGCAGACGGGGTCGTCATGCGAGGGACGGTACCGCACGATCGCAACGCCGCCCCAAACCGTGGCGGGCTGCGGGCGGGGGTCTACGAGTCGCCCTCGAAGGGGAACCCGAGGTCGGGAGCGGTGATCAGCGGGCAGAAGTCGATCCCGGCCGAGGCGGCCATCGCCGCGCAGGTGCCACCGCGGTCGACCACCGGCATCAGCACCACGGGGACGGCGCCCGCCTCGCGGATCACCTCGGCGGCCTCGAGCATCGAGACCCCGCGCGTGACGGCGTCCTCGGTGATGGCGACGCGGTCGCCCGGCAGCAGGGCCCCGGCGATGCGCCCGCCGCCGCCGTGGTCCTTGACCTCCTTGCGCACGCTGAACGCCCGGAGCAGGCGGCCCCTGGTGGCGGCGACGCCTGCGGTCGCGAAGGCCGCGGCGTCGGCGCCCATGGTGAGACCGCCCAGGGCGGTGATGTCGTCGGGCAGCACCGCGAGCATCGCGTCGGCGACCAGCAGCATGCCCTCGGGCCGGCAGGTGGTCTGCTTCGCGTCGATGAACCAGGTGCTGGGCTTGCCGGACTTCAGCACGAAGTCACCGCGCCTCACCGAGTGCTCGAGCAGGTGCGCGCGCAGCTCCGGGAAGGGCGACGGATCGGTGGGCATGGTCAGGCCGGCGCGCCGGTCGAGGCCCACGAGTCCGGGTTGCGGAACCAGTCGACCGTGGCGTGCAGCCCGTCGACCAGCGGCGTGGGCTCCGTGCCGGGGAACAGCGAGTTGAGGCGGGTGGGATCGGCCTGCGAGTGCGGCACGTCGCCCTTGCGGACCTCGGTGTGCGCCCGCTCGACCGGGTGCCCCAGCTCGGCCTCGATGAGGGCGATCAGCTCGAGCAGGGTGGCCCGGCCGCCGAACGCCAGGTTGACCGGCCCGTCGTAGGTGATCCGCTGGGTGAGGGCGTCGGTGATGATGGAGGCCACCGAGCCCACGTAGGTGAAGTCGCGGCTCTGCGTGCCGTCGCCGTGCACGGTGAGCGGCGTGCCCGCCAGCCCGGCCGCCACGAAGGCCGGCACCACCGCGGCGTAGGCGTGGTTGGCGGCCTGCAGGGGGCCGAACACGTTGAAGAAGCGGAACGCGAGCACCGGCAGCCCGAACGAGCGGGCCCATGCCAGCGCGTAGGACTCGGTGGCGAGCTTGCTGGCCGCGTAGGGGCTCACCGGCGCGGGCGTGAGGTCCTCCTGCTTCGGCAAGGTGGGGTTCGCCCCGTAGACCGACGACGAGGAGGCGACCACGACGTGGGCGTTGCCCGCCCGGCGGGCCGCCTCGAGCACGCGCGCCGTGCCCGTGGCGTTGGCGTCGTGCGAGGCCATGGGGTCGTCGAGCGACCGCGGGACCGACGGTCGCGCGGCGAGGTGCACGACCGCCGCGGCCCCCCGGCAGGCCTCGTCGAGCGCGTCGACGTCGAGGATCGAGCCGACCAGCAGGTCGACATCGGGAACACCGTCGAGGTTGGCCTTGATGCCGGTGGACAGGTCGTCGAGGGCGACGATCTCGTCGATGCCGTCGGTGGCCCGCAGCTTGCGGCACAGGTTGGCGCCGATGAAGCCGGCACCCCCGGTGACGACGACCTTCATCAGTTCGACGGCGCGGTGGTGGGCGACAACCCGCCGGTCTGGGACAACACGGGCGGGGGTGTCGTGATCACCGGCGTGTGGGACTGGTTCGGTGGCCCGGCGATCGCGAGGCCGAGCACCACGCTGGCCGCGACGAGGAGGATGACAGGGAGGCGTCGACGCAACATCGCAGGGGAACTCTACCGGCTCCGCGGCTAGCGGAAGACGCCGCGTCCGCTCGGGGGCTCGGACTCTGCGGGCGGCTCGGGACGGGTCTCGGCCGCACCGTTCTTCTTGGCGCCGTTGGTGGTGGGCTCCACGACCACCTCGACCGGCGGGTTGGGGTCGACGTTGGGCCGGCTCGAGTCGGAGTAGCCGTACCCGTAGCCGTACCCGTAGCCGTAGCCCCCGGTGTAGCCGTAGCTGGTGGCGCGCCCGGTGCCGTTGAGCACGAGGCCGACCAGCGGGACCTTCACCTGGCGCAGCACGTCGAGGGTGCGGCGGAGGTCCTTGGAGCTGGTGACGCCGGCCCGGGCCACGACGAGCGTGCCGTCGACCATGCGCCCGATGATGGAGGCGTCGGTGACGGGGAGCACGGGCGGGGCGTCGACGAGGACCACATCGGAGGCGAGGCGCAGGGCCTCGAAGATCTTCTGGACCCGGCGGCCGGAGAGCAGCTCGGACGGGTTGCCCGGGCGGGGGCCCGACGCCAGCAGGTAGAGGTTCTCCTGGCCGGGCACGGCCTGGACGGCCTCCGACAGCGGCACGTCGCCGACGAGGGCCGACGAGAAGCCGATCTCGTTCGACAACCCGAAGTAGGTGTGCAGCTTCGGCCGGCGGAAGTCGGAGCAGACGATGGTGGTGCGCACGCCGGCCTGGGCCAGGGCCACGCCGAGGTTGGCGATGGTGGTGGACTTGCCCTCACCCTGCGACGGGCTGGTGACCTGCAGGACGCGCAGCGACTGGTCGAGGCAGAGCAGCCGGACCGACGTGCGGAGGCTGCGGTAGGCCTCGGCGCCGGGCGAGTTGGTGTGGTCGCGGGCCGCCACGTAGAGGGGCTCCTGGCGCGGGACCGTCTCGAAGGGGATGATCCCGAGCGTGGGCAGCCCGTCGGAGACGGCCTCGATGTCGTGGTTCGACTTCACCGAGTCGTCGAGGCGCTCGAGGATGAACGCCGCGGTGAGGCCAAGGGCGAGACCCGCGGTGGCGCCGACGATGGCGGAGTTGAGCGGCTTCGGGGCGACCGGGGTGCTGGGATTGCCGGCGAGGGCCACGATGGACCCCGACGACGCGACCGTGGCCTGGGCGCG
>JADGOP010000256.1 GCA_017882935.1 Actinomycetota bacterium | reverse complement strand
CGGGCGGCTCCCAGCTGAAGCCCGGCTCGAACGTGGCGATCCAGATCTCGAACGGGCCCCAGCCGACCACGGTCCCGCCCACCACGCCGCCACCCACCACCGTGCCACCCACCACCAGCCCGCCGACCACGGCGCCACCCACCAGCGCCGGCCCCACCACCACCCTGAAGACGCCGAACTGACCCGGCATCCGGGTCGGGCGCTACGCCCGGACGGTGGCGCGGGCCAGGAAGTTGCTGAGGAGCTCGTGGCCGCCGACGGTGAGCACCGACTCGGGGTGGAACTGGACGCCTTCGACGTCGAGCTCGCGGTGACGGAGGCCCATGACGAGGCCGTCGTCGGACGTGGCGGTGATCTCGAGGCAGTCGGGAACCGAGTCGCGGTCGACCACCAGCGAGTGGTAGCGGGTGGCCTCGAGCGGGTTGGGGAGACCGGCGAACACGCCCGTGCCCTGGTGCTCGATGAACGACGTCTTGCCGTGCATCACGTGCGGGGCCCGGACCACCTTGCCGCCGTAGAGCTGGCCGATGCACTGCAGCCCCAGGCACACGCCGAACACGGGGCGGTGCCCGGCGAAGTGGGCGATGACCTCGTTGGAGAGCCCGGCGTCGTCGGGGTTGCCCGGGCCGGGCGAGATGAGCACCGCGTCGGGATCGAGAGCCGCCAGCTCGGCTACCGACCGCTCGTCGTTGCGGAACACGAGCGGCTCGGCACCGAGCTCGCCCAGGTACTGCACCAGGTTGAACACGAACGAGTCGTAGTTGTCGATCACGAGCACCCGGGTCGCCACGGCGGGCCACGGTAGTGGAGCCACCTGCGACCGCCCGACTCGATTGGCCCCGGTAAGGTCGGCGCGATGGGCACACGGGGGCGCAACAGCAAGTCGACGGGCAAGAAGGCGAAGGGCGGCCGGGTCACCCCCAAGGGCGGCCCGGCGGCCGCGCAGGCCGCGCGGGCCCGGGCCCACGGCGGCTCGGTCACCGAGACCTCCCGTCGCTACACGGCACCCACACCACGCTCCGCCAAGCAGAGCCCGGCCTGGTGGCCCTACCTCATGTTCGGGCTCCTGGCCGGCGGGATGCTGCTGATCTTCCTCAACTACCTCGGCGTCCTGCCGGGCGGTCGAAGCGGCTGGTGGCTGCTCCCGGCCCTCGGGTGCATCACCGCGGGGATCGTGGCCGCCACCAACTATCGCTGAGCCGTCGAGGGCGCGAAACCGCAGCTGACGGGCTCGTTTCCTCGTTGCAAGGAGGTTGCCCCGAGATTGCGGCGGAGTTACAGCGGTGTGATGCTCCCCAGCATTGTCCACAGGCTGTGGGGATCGGCCCTCATCACTCGACGGGCGTCTGGAGGTCCATGTCCTCGAGGCAGTGGCGCGGCGCCTCGGGCATCTCGTCGTTGGCCATGGTCATGCGCACCTCGGCGCCGCAGATGCTGCAGCGGTAGGTCAGCTTGACCTTGCGGAGCTCGCCGGGAGGCGGAGGCTCGGGCATGGGCCGCGCGAGGTGCCGCAACAGGGCGTAGCCCCCACGCATCATGAACGCTGCCGCGAACACGGCGACGGCGAACTTGAGCCAGAACATGTCCACCAGTCTCGCAGCCGCCCGGCCGGATCCGTTCGCACGGACCCGGCCGGATGGCCGGCGAGGTCGGGTCAGCCCAGGCGCTCGATGATGGTGGCGTTGGCCATGCCGCCACCCTCACACATGGTCTGGAGGCCGTAGCGGCCACCGGTGCGCTCGAGCTCGTTGAGCAGCGTGCCCATGAGCTTGGCGCCGGAGGCGCCGAGCGGGTGACCGAGGGCGATGGCGCCGCCGTTCACGTTGGTCTTGTCGGGGTCGGCCTTGAGCTCCTTGAGCCACGCCAGCACGACCGAGGCGAAGGCCTCGTTGACCTCGAAGAGGTCGATGTCGTCGATGGAGAGGCCGGACTTCTCGAGGGCCTTCTGCGTGGACGGGATCGGGCCGGTGAGCATGGTGACCGGGTCGACGCCGGCGAGGGCGAAGGTGTGGAAGCGGGCCCGCGGCGTGAGGCCGAGCTGCTTGGCCTTGTCCTCGTTCATGATCAGGAGGGCGGAGGCGCCGTCGGTGATCTGCGAGCTGTTGCCTGCGGTGACCTTGCCACCCTCGGGCATGAAGGCGGCGCGCAGCTTGCCGAGCGACTCCATGGTGGAGGGGCGGATGCCCTCGTCGGAGGTGACGATCTCGTCGGACTCGATGAGCTGGCCGGTCTCCTTGTCGCGAGGCATCGCCTTGATCGGCACGATCTCGTTGTCGAAGCGGCCCTCGTCGCGGGCGCGGGCGGCGTTGTTCTGGCTGCGCAGCGCGAACTCGTCGAGGTCGTCACGGGTGAGCCCCCACTGGTCGGCGATGATCTCGGCGCCGATGCCCTGGCCCTGCATGCCCTTGTTGCCGTAGTGCTCGACCTCGGCGTAGCGACCCATGACCTTGGGGCCCATGGGGAAGCTCCCCGGGGTGACCGAGGCGCCCATGGGCGTGGTGCTCATGACCTCGACGCCGGCGGCGACGACGATGTCGTAGGCACCGGCCATGACGCCCTGCGCGGCGAAGTGTGCCGACTGCTGGGAGGACCCGCACTGGCGGTCGATGGTGGTGGCGGGCACCGACTCGGGCCACCCGGCCGCGAGCACGGCGTTGCGGCCGACGTTCAGCGACTGGTTGCCGGCCTGCATGACGCAACCCATGATCACGTCCTCGACGAGGGCGGGATCGAGGTCGTTGCGCTGGACGAGGGCGTTGAGCACCTCGGCCGCGAGGTCCGACGGGTGCCAGCCCGAGAGCTTGCCGTTGCGCTTGCCACCCGGGGTGCGGATGGCGTCGATGATCACTGCAGTGGCCACGTGGGCTCCCTTCGTGCCGACGCCCCCGGGCGCCGGTCAGCAGAACTAGACCGAACGGTCAAGAGTCTGGCGGGGCCGCCTCGCGATCTGCAACCTCGGCGGCGGCGGTCTACTCGTCGGGCTCGTCGGAGGCACGCTCCGCGGCCTCGAGACCAGCCGCGACGTCGTCGCCCGCGGGCACGAGCGGCTCGATCGGCGGGACGCCCGGACGGTGCCGGCGCACGAACAGCACGAGCAGCGCACCGGCGCCGGCGAGCAACGCGGTCCACTCGTTGAGGCGCAGCCCGAGGATGAGGTTCGCGGTGTCGATGCGCAGCGACTCGACCCACAGCCGGCCCAGGAAGTAGCCGGCGATGTAGATCCAGAACAGGTCGCCCCGCCGCTGCGGGCCCTTGGGGCCGATCTGCGTGACCCAGCGCACCAGCAGCGCGCCCAGCGCGGCGCCGACGAAGAAGAGGGTCGCCTGCACGGCCGTGCCGAGCCCCGTCTGGCGCTGCACGACGAGCAGGGTGTCGAGCCCGAAGCCCACCGCGAACATGCCGTAGAACGACGCCACGATCCAGGTGGGCAGCACGCCGCCCTTGTTGCGACGCGAGTCGAGGCCGAGGATCACCGCCACCAGCACCAGGTTCCAGAGCATCTCGTAGAGAAAGGTGGGGTGGAAGGTGGTGGCGGCCACGTAGGCGGGCGGGAGGTTGCCCCGATGGGCGACATCGATCTCCAGGCCCCACGGCAACCTGGTGGGCCGCCCGTACAGCTCCTGGTTGAAGTAGTTCCCCCACCGGCCGATGGCCTGAGCGAGCGGCAGCGCGGGCGCCACCATGTCGAGCAGGTCGGGCACGTTCATGTGCTTGTGCCGCGCGTACACGTAGCCGGTGAGCACCCCACCGAGGATCCCGCCAGGGATGCCGAGGCCGCCGTCCCAGATCTTCGGGATGCCCGAGAGGTTGTGCACGTACAGCCGGTTGAAGTCGGTGGCGACGTGGTAGAGCCGGGCGCCGATGAGCCCACCCGGCACCGCCCAGTAGGCCAGGTCGACGATCTCGTCGGGGTTGTTCCCCCACGTCGCCCACCGCCACCGACAGATCCAGACCGCCGCGACGACGCCGAGCGCGATCATCAGCCCGTACACGTGCAGCGGCACGGGCCCGATCTTCAGCACATTGGTGGACGGGCTCGGGATCGAGGCGAGCAGGTTCACGGCCGACCCCCCTCGACCGGCGAACCGGTGAGCACGTCGGCGGAAGCCAAGGGCGATCCGGTCACCGGGTCAGCCTGCCACAGCCCGCCTGTGGCGCCCTCCCCCGCTCTCCCGGGCTCCGGTCGTCACGCGGCCGACCGATCGGCTGGAATGGACGGCCTCAGCTCGCCGTACCCGCTTGGAGCCACCGTGACCGAACACCTCTCCCCCACCCCAACGGTGACCAGCGCCGACATCGCCCGGGTGGTCGAGGGCCAGACGGTGGCGCGGCAGTTCCTCGCCACCGTCGCGCGCACGCCCGAGGCGCCGGCCCTGCGTCGGCGCGACGGCGACGGGTGGGTCGGCTGGACCTACGGGGAGCTGGCCGACCGCGTGGCCCGCGCCACCGCCGGATTCCGTGCGCTCGGTGTCGGCCCCGGCGACCGCGTCGTGCTGATGCTGCGGAACCGGCCTGAGTTCCA
>JADGOP010000255.1 GCA_017882935.1 Actinomycetota bacterium | reverse complement strand
TCGCGGCTGCCGTGGTGGGTGCCAGCGAGGTCTACGTCTGCGTCGGGCGGGAGGACCACGAGGCGCTGCGCGTCCTCGGCCACGCGGTCGCCGAGCGACCCGCGCACGAGCCGTCGGTGGTGCTCCTCGCCGCCCCCCACCGCTACGTGTCGGGTGAGGCCACGGCCCTGACCCGCTGGGTCGGCGGTGGCGACGCCAAGCCCGTGTGGGGCGTGCGCCCCGACGAGCGCGGCGTGCGGCGGCGCTCGACCCTCGTCCAGAACGCCGAGACCGTGGCGCACCTCGCCCTCATCGCCCGCTTCGGCGCCGACTGGTTCCGCTCCGTCGGCACCGGGCGTGAGCCCGGCTCCGCACTCGTCACCGTCGCCGGCGACGTGGAACGACCCGGCGTGACCGAGGTGGCCTTCGGCACCCCCCTGGCCCGCATCCTCGACCAGGCGGGCGTCATCGGCCAGCCCCAGGCGCTGCTGTTCGGCGGCTATGGAGGGTCCTGGGTGAGCGCCGCCGACGCTGCGGCGCTCTGCTACTCGAACAAGGACCTGCGGAAGGTCGGCGCCTCGGTCGGAGCGGGCCTCGTGGCCGTGCTCGGTGCGGAGCGCTGCGGCCTCGCCGAGACCGCCCGCCTCGCCCGCTTTATGGCCGACGAGAACGCCGGGCAGTGCGGCCCCTGCCAGTTCGGCCTCCCTGCCGTCGCCGACGCGCTCGACCGCGTGGCGTGGGGCGGATCGAGCCGCGCCGACCTCGCGCGGCTCCACCGCTGGCTGGTCGAGATCGACGGTCGGGGCGGCTGTGCCCACCCCGACCTCACCGTCCGGATGATCGCCTCGGCGCTGCGCACCTTCGCGGTCGACGTGGACCGGCACCTCACGACCGGACCGTGCGACCACGTCCGCCGCCGCCCGCTGCTGCCGGTGCCCGACCTGCGAGGTGAGCCGTGGCGGTGAAGCAGGCCACCCTCCGCGTCCTCGTCGTCGACCCGACGCTGTGCGACGGCGCCGGCGTCTGCGCCGAGCTCCTCCCCGAGCACATCCGGCTCGACGACTGGGGCTTCCCCATCGTGCACACCCCCGAGGTCACCCGCGAGACCCGGGCCGACGCCGAGCGAGCGTGTCGGGCCTGCCCCAAGCTGGCGCTGCACCTGCGGCGCCGTGACCGCTGACCTCGGGCCCGACCGGGACGGGGTCGGCTCCAGACCGGACACCGGTCTCGGGCATGCTGTCGGGGTGAAGGTGCTGCTCGTCGAAGACGACCGTCGGATCGCCGAGCCGCTCATCGACGGACTGCGCTCCCAGGGCCACAGCGTCAAGTGGGTCACGCGAGGCGCCGACGCGCTCACCGACGACGGCGACGGGCTCGTGTTGCTCGACCTCGGGCTGCCCGACATCGACGGCACCGACGTGTGCCGCGCCCTGCGGGCCGCCGACGAGGGCCGCCCGATCATCGTGATCACCGCCCGCGGCGAGGAGGACGACCGCGTCCAGGGCCTCGACGCCGGCGCCGACGACTACCTCGTCAAGCCCTTCGGCTTCCGGGAGCTCGCCGCCCGCATGCGCGCCGTGGCCCGCCGGACACCCGCCGAGACCGCCGACGCTGCCGGTGCGGGTCGACGGCACCGAGGTGCTGCTCACACCGAAGGAGTTCCAGCTCCTCGCCGTGCTGGCGGAGGCTCCGGGGCAGGTGGTCAACCGCCAGGTGGTGTTCGACGCAGTCTGGGACTCGCACGCCTACGGGCACACCAAGACGCTCGACGTCCACGTGGCGTCGCTGCGCCGCAAGCTCGGTCACCCCGAGTGGATCGAGACGATCCGCAACGTCGGGCTCCGACTCGGCCCCACCACCTGACCGTGCGTCGCCGCCTGGTCCTGTCCTACCTCGTCCTCGCCGCGCTCCTGCTGATCGCGCTCGAGGTGCCGCTGGGCATCCTCGCGGCCAACCACGAGCGCGACGCCGTCCGCTCGAGCGCCCGCCAGGACGCCGCGATCCTCGCGGCGCTGGCCGGCCCCGCGCTGCACGCCGACGGCTCCGACAGGGGTCCCGACCTCGATGACCTGACCTCGCGCTACGCCATCGAGACAGGTGCCGAGGTGACCATCGTCGACCGCAACGGCAAGACCGTCGCCTACCAGCCCTCCGCCGACGAGCGGCACAACCCCGACGCCACGAGCGACAACAGCGCCGCGCTGCAGCTCGCGCTCACGGGTCGCACGGCGGTGGTCAGCCGCCGCGACGAGGGTCGGCCGGTGGAGGTCGCGGCCGTCCCGGTGACCGACAGCGACGGCCAGGTCGTCGGCGCGGTGCAGGTCTCCCTGCCGGCCTCCGTCGCGGAGCACCGCATCCACCTCCTCGTCGCCGCGCTGCTGGCGTTCGCCGCAGGGGCGCTGGTCGTCGTCACGGTCGTCGGCTTCGTCCTGTCCGGGTCGGTGGTGCGCCCGCTGAGCGACCTCGAGGAGGCCGTGCACGGCCTCGAGACCGGCGACCTCGACGCCCGCACCGATCCGGCCGGACCGCCCGAGATCCGCTCGCTCGGCGACTCCTTCAACCGCATGGCCGACCAGCTCGGCGAGCTCATCACCAGCCAGCGACGCTTCATCGCCGACGCCTCGCACCAGCTCCGATCCCCACTCGCGGCGCTCCGCCTCCGCCTCGAGGCGATCGACCCTGCCGACCCGGACGGCAGTGAACGCCACATCGAGGCAGCCGTCGAGGAGGTCGGCCGGCTCTCGCGGCTCGTCGACGGGTTGCTCGAGATCGCCCGGGTCGAGGGCACCCGCCCGCAGCGGTCGGCTGTCGACGTGGGCTCGGTGCTGCGCGACCGCGTGGAGATGTGGGAGGCGCTCGCCGACGAGCGGGACGTGCGCCTCGAGGTCGCGGCCTCGTCCGACGAGCTGGCTGCGGTCGCGGTGCCCGGCCACCTCGAGCAGATCCTCGACAACCTCCTCGCCAACGCCCTCGAAGTGGCACCTGCCCGGTCGGCGATCGAGCTGCAGGCCTCCCGGCGCAGCGTCGACGGACGCCCGCTGCTGGCCGTCGACGTCGACGATGCGGGACCCGGCATGACCGCGCAGCAGCGCCACGTGGCGTTCACCCGCTTCTGGCAGGACGACACCCAGCCGACCGGCACGACCGGGCTGGGGCTGGCCATCTCCCGCCAGCTGGCGCGCGCCAGCGGCGGCGACCTCACGCTCGGCGTGTCACCGCGCGGCGGCCTCCGGGCCACGGTCCTGCTCGAACCACCGGCGCGTGCGGGCGGACCACCGGCATGAGCCCTGCACCGCGTCCCGTCACCGGCCTGGTGCGGCACCGCGACGTGGTGCTCCTGCTGGTGGCGGTGGCGTGCCTCACGGCAGGAGCCGTCGCCTGGCTCCTCGGCAACCACGCTGCCGCGCGCGGGGTGTGGACCGTGGCAACCGTGCTGGGCATCGTCGCGTCGGGGTGCTGGGTGGTGTCCGCTGCGCTGAGGCGCCGCCTCGGCGTCGACGTGCTGGCGCTCGTGGCACTGGTGGGCACGGTCGTGGTCGGCGAGGCCCTCGCCGGGGCGGTGGTGACGGTGATGCTGGCCTCGGGCCGGGCTCTGGAGTCGTGGGCGGGGCGCCGGGCCGAGCGCGAGCTCTCGTCGCTGGTCCAGCGGACGCCGCACGTCGCCCACCGGCACGGGCCCGACGGACCCGACGATGTCGCGCTCGATGCCGTGGCGGTCGGCGACCTGCTGCTCGTGCGCCCAGGCGAGGTGGTGCCGGTCGACGGGCTGGTCGACTCCCCCGCCGCCGTCCTCGACGAGAGCGCCCTGACGGGTGAGCCCGTCCCGGTGGCCCGGACGGCCGGCGACCTGGTCCGCAGCGGCGTGGTCAATGCGGGCGGCCCCTTCGACCTGCGGGCCACCACCGGGGCGGCCGATTCGACCTATGCCGGCATCGTGCGGCTCGTCGGTGAGGCGAGCGCCGCGTCCTCGCCGTTCGTGCGCCTCGCCGACCGCTGGGCCGTGCTCTTCCTGGCGGTGAGCTTCGGGCTCGCCGCGGTGGCCTGGGCGGCCGCCGGCGAGCTGAGCCGCGCCGTGGCCGTGCTCGTGGTCGCGACGCCCTGTCCACTGATCCTGGCGGCGCCCGTCGCCATCATGGCCGGCCTCTCGCGGGCGGCCAGGCGCGGCGTCATCATCAAGGGCGGCGCCGCGCTCGAGCAGCTCGGCCGTGCCGAGACCCTCCTGTTCGACAAGACCGGTACCCTCACCCGGGGCCATCCCATGGTCGACGAGGTGGTCACCGCGCCCGGCCACCACGCCGACGAGGTCCTCGCGGCGGCCGCCTCGCTCGACCAGGTATCCCCGCACGTCCTGGCCTCCGCCATCGTCCGCGCGGCCCGCGGGCGCGGGCTGGAGCTCAGCCTCCCGACCGACACCGCCGAGGTCACGGGCTCGGGGGTGCGCGGACGGGTCGAGGGACGTGAGGTCACCGTGGGAACGGCTGGCTGGGCGGGAGCCCAGGGCGACGAGGGCTGGGTGGCGACCGCCCGCCACCGGCGCGAGCTCGACGGATCACT
>JADGOP010000254.1 GCA_017882935.1 Actinomycetota bacterium | reverse complement strand
ATCGAGGGTGCGGAGGTGGGCGAGGACGAGATCATCGCCCACAGCCGCACCAAGCTGGCCGGCTACAAGTGCCCCAAGCGCGTGGAGTTCCGCACCGAGCTGGCCCGCACGGCCACCGGCAAGCTCCAGAAGTTCAAGCTCCGCGCGCCCTACTGGGAAGGGCGTGACCGCTCCGTCAACTGACGCCCCCCGCCGCACCTCCTTCTTTGAAGGAAACCCCACCTGTGGGGTGGGATTTCCTTCAAAGAGCGGCGGTCAGGCGTCGAAGCAGGCGATGAGCTCGTCGACGTAGCGGTCGACGGGGGCTTCCTCGAGGTCGTCGTCGGGCGACGTGGTCTTGCCCAGGCGGACGATGAGCAGGTCGCGGGCGGGGACGAGGGTGATGCGCTGGCCCTCGTAGCCGTGGCAGCCGAAGGTGCCGAGGTCGTCGGGGTGGGTCCACCAGTGGGCGCCGTAGCCGCAGCAGCTGAGCGTGTCGCACGCGATCGGGGTGCGGGCGTGGTCGACCCACTCGGGGGTGACGATGGTGCGCCCGTCCCAGGTGCCGCCGCGCAGGTAGAGCAGCCCGAAGCGGGCGAAGTCGTGGGTGGTGGCGTAGACGTAGGACGAGGCGGTGAACGTGCCCGCCGGGTCGAAGCGGGGGTCGGCCGTGGTCATGCCGAGGGGCCCGAACAGCTCCGCGGTGAGGAACTCGCGCATCGCCGCCTCGTCGCCCCCGATGCCGAGGACCGTCTGCAGTGCCCGGGCGAGGATGTTGGTGGTGCCGCTCGAGTACACGAACTGCGTGTCGGGCTCGGCCGCAGGCGGGAACGAGGCGGCGAAGGCGGCCATGTCGTCGGAGCCCTTGCCGAACAGCATCTCGATGACGTCGGAGCCGGCGCCGTCGACGTAGTCCTCGATCCACGCGAGCCCGCTGGTCATGTGCAGCAGGTGCTCCCAGGTGATGGTGCGCCGGGGGTCCTCGGCGGCGCTCCACTCGGGCACGGGTGGTGGCGTGAGGATGTCGAGGCGCCCGTCGCGCACCGCCACCCCGATGGCGGCCTGCAGCATGCTCTTGGCCATCGACCAGCTGATCAGGCTCGTGTCGGCCGTGACCGGCTCCTGCACCTTGCCCTCGAGCACCTCGAAGTCGCTGAGGAAGCCGGGCCCGTAGGCCTCGCCGATGATCGCCCCCCGGTGCACGACCAGGACCGCATGGGTGAGCCCCAGCTCGGGCGGGGCGTCGTCGCCGAACGGCAGCGCGAGCAGCTCGGCGAGGCGGTGGTGGGCGACCGCGGGATCGTTGCGGGGGTCGCGACTCGGCCACTCACGGGTGGGCCACGGCACGCTGGCGGGCTGCCCGGGGAGCGGGTGCAGCCGGGCGCGGTTGCTGGTCACGGTGGCTGACCGTAGGCGAATCCGCTCCCCGGTGCCGGAAGCCCGTTCGCCTCCGCGAGGCCATGGCTGTCACGCTGGAGCCATGTTGCTCGCCCGGGACGTCCGCACCGAAGCGGGCGGAACCACGCTGCTCGACGGCGTCTCGTTCTCCGTCGCGCCCGGCGACAAGGTGGGCATCGTCGGCCGCAACGGGGCCGGGAAGACCACGCTCCTCAAGGTCCTGGCCGGTGCGGAGCCTGCGGCGGGCGGGACGGTCACCGTCAAGGGCGGCCTCGGCTACCTCCCGCAGGACCCGCGGCTCGACGGCGTGCCCGACGACCTCACCGCCCTCTCGCACGTGCTGTCCGGACGCGGCTTCGACGACGCCATGATGCGCATCGAGAAGCTCCGGCTGCGCATCGAGGAGGACCCGAGCCCGCGCAACATCGACCGTTTCGCCCGGGCCGAGGAGCGCTTCCGCATCGACGGTGGGTACTCCGCCGAGTCCGAGGTGCGCCGCCTCGCCGACGGCCTGGGTCTCGTTGCCGACCGCGTCGACCAGCCCCTCGGCGTGCTGTCCGGCGGCGAGCGCCGCCGCGTGGAGCTCACCCGCATCCTCTTCGCGGGGAGCGACGTGCTGTTGCTCGACGAGCCCACCAACCACCTCGACACCGACGCCAAGGACTGGATGCTCAACTTCCTGCGCGGCTACCGGGGGGCCTTGCTGGTCATCAGCCACGACCTCGACCTGCTCGACGAAGCCATCACCCGGGTCATCCACCTCGACCGTGACGGGCACGACGACACCGGCACGCTGGTCGAGTACCGGGGCACCTACACCCAGTACCGCTCCGCCCGCCGCAAGGACGAGGAGCGCCTGGCCAAGCTCGCCGCCGCCCAGGCCAAGGAGATCGACCGCCTGCAGTCGGTTGTCGACCGTTTCGGGGCGAAGGCCACCAAGGCCGCGATGGCCCACAGCGTCGAGAAGCGCATCGCTCGGCTGCAGGGCGACGCCGTGACCGGCCCGTCCCGCGAGCGGCACATGAAGGTGCGCTTCCCCGACCCGCCCAAGGCGGGGCGCACCGTGCTCGAGGTCGACTCCCTGGGCAAGTCCTACGGCGACAACGTGGTGTTCTCCGACGTCACCTTCGACGTGGGCCGCGGCGAGCGGCTCCTGGTGATGGGCCTCAACGGCGCCGGCAAGACCAGCCTGCTGCGCATCCTGGCGGGGGTGTCCGAGCCCAACAGCGGCTCGGTCAGCTTCGGCCTCAACGTGGTGCCCGGCTACTACGCCCAGGAGCACGAGGGCATCGTGTCGGGCCGCACCCTGCTCGATCACGTCCGTGAGGCGTCGCCCGAGCTCGGCGACGAGTTCCGCCGCAGCCTGCTCGGCATGTTCGGCCTCACCGGCGAGAAGGTCTTCCAGGACGCCATCACTCTCTCGGGTGGCGAGAAGACCAAGCTGGCGCTCACGCAGCTGGTCGCGGGGCGTCACAACCTGCTGCTGCTCGACGAGCCCACCAACAACCTCGACCCCGGGTCGCGCGAAGCCATGGCCGATGCCCTCGGCGACTGGCCGGGCACCATCGTGCTCGTCAGCCACGACGTGGAGTTCGTGCAGCGACTCGTGCCCGACCGCGTGCTGCTCCTTCCCGACGGCGACTTCCGCAACTGGAGCGACGACCTCTTCGAGCTCGTGTCGATGGCCTAGTGAGCTGAGCCGCGAGCGCTACCCCGCGGCGATCTGGTCGCGCAGCGCCGCCCGCGACGAGATGCCGAGCTTGCGGTACGCGTGCGCGAGGTGGCTCTCGACGGTCTTCACGCTGATGAACAGCTGGCCCGCGATGTCGGCGTTGCTGGTGCCCCGCGCGGCCAGGTCGACCACGCGGCGCTCGGCGGGCGTGAGCGAGTCGAGCCCGGTGATGGCCATGCGCCGGGGCCGGGCGCCCGATGCCCGCAGCTCGGCGCGTGAGCGCTCGACGAGTGCCGAGGCACCCGACCGGACCGCGAGGTCGGCCGCGGCGCGCAGCGGTCGCCGGGCGCCGACCGGGTCGCCGGACTCGCGCAGGGCCGCGCCGAGGTCGAGCAAGGTGGTGGCACGCTCGATGGCGAGGTCGGTCGGGGCGAGGAGGTCGGCCGCCTCGGTGAGCAGCCCGACGCGCGGCTCGTCGGCCTCGACGCGCGCGACCGCCCGCAGTGAGCGGACGATGGCGCGGGGCGCGCCGTACTGGCGGCCCAGTTCGAGCTGCCGGTCGGCCAGGCGCCGGGCCGTCACCCGGTCGCCGAGGGCCGCCGCGGCCAGGGCCTGGCCGGCCCGCCACTCGGTGACCGCGGGGCTGCGGACCAGCGCCCGCTCGGCCGACCGCTGCGCCCGCCGGAAGGCTTCGAGCGCCTCGGAGCGCTCGCCCCTCCGGAGCCGGGCCCAGCCGAGCTGCTCGGCGGCGGCGAAGGGCTCGAAGGACCCGAGGTCGTGGGACCGTTCGACCACGGCGGCGAGCTGGGCGTTGAGCTGGGCCAGGTCGTGGTGGGCGCCGTTGGTGAGCTGCGCCAGCTCGTGGCGCCAGGCGACCGTTGCGGCGTCGAACGCGCGGTAGGGCGTGGCCCCGAGCTCGGTTGCCTCGACGTCGACCGAGAGGGCCGCGGTGAGGTCGCTGCGCAGCACGTGCGCGTGCAGCAGCAGCGACAGCGCCACGCGTTGGGCCTGCGGGTCGCCGGCAGCGACGGTGGCGTCGCGGAGGCCCTCGAGCAGGGCGAGGCCCTCGTCGTCGGCACCGGCGCGCAGCAGCGTGAGCCCGCTGTGGGCCACCACGACGAGGTCGACCAGGTCGCGGTGGGGGAGCTCGGCGCCGCGCCGCGACGAGAGGAGGAGGTCGATCGTGGCGGCGGCGTCGGTGCCCTCGGCGAGGGCGTCGGCCGCGGCGCCGGCCCGGCGCATGCGCCACATCCGGCCGGTGGGCCCGGCGGCGTCGAGGGCGGCGTCGCCGAGCGGCGGCTCGCGCGTGTCGAGGTGCGGGTCGAACAGGTCGGCCGCCAGGGCGAGGTGCAACGACAGCTCGTGGTCGTCGTCGTCGAGCTGGCTGCGGGCCGCGTCCATGGCGTCGAGCACCCCGCTGGCCGAGCGGGTGCCGACGGTGTGCCACAGGACGCCGAGCGTGGCCCGGCCCACGGACGCCGGGTCGG
>JADGOP010000253.1 GCA_017882935.1 Actinomycetota bacterium | reverse complement strand
CTCGTCGATGTCCTCGGGCGTGTCCTCGTCGATCGTGGTCGCACCGCGGAGGGCCCGGATGGCTGCTGGCATGGACCGAACCCTACTGGTCGTCGCCGTCGGGTTCCGAGGCCGTTGCGGCCCTGGTTGCCTCGGCCGCGGCGACCTCGCCGGCCGCGCGGATCCGCCCCTTGGCGACCGCCTCCTCGAGCCCCCGGACCTCGTCCTGGCGCAGGTGGCGCCACGCGCCGGGCGGCAGGGTGTGGTCGGTGACCGGGCCGATGCGGGTGCGCACCAGCCGCGTGACGGGGTGGCCCACGGCCTCGCACATGCGCCGCACCTGCCGGTTGCGACCCTCGTGGATGACGAGCCGCACCAGGTCGGGGGCGAGGAGCGAGACCCGGGCCGGAGCCGTGTGACCGTCGTCGAGCTCGACACCATCGCGCAGGTGGCGCAGGGCGTTGCGACCGGGGTGGCCGCGCACGTGCGCCAGGTACTCCTTCTCGACGCCGAACGACGGGTGCGTGAGGCGGTGGGTGAGGTCGCCGTCGTTGGTGAGGAGCAGCAGGCCCTCGGTGTCGAGGTCGAGCCGGCCGACGGGGAAGACGCGGGGGTCGGTGGGAACGAGGCTCACCACCGTGGGGCGGCCCTGGGGGTCGTCGGCGGTGCTGACGACGCCCGGCGGCTTGTTGAGCAGGTAGTACACGAGGCCGGGACGCACCGACACCGCCACCCCGTCGACCTCGACGTGGGCCGCGTCGGGGTCGACGCGCCGGCCGAGGATGGCCACCTCGCCGTCGACCGTGACACGACCTTCGGCGATGAGGTCCTCGCACACCCGCCGGCTCCCGAACCCCGCGGCCGCGAGCAGCTTCTGGAGGCGCTCGCCCTCGTGCAGCGTGGGGTCGGTCACCTGGGGTCGGGGGGCTCGTCGGAGCCCCCGGCGTCGTCTGCCGTGTCGTCGTCGAGCGCCACGTCGACGGCCTCGACCGGGTCGACGCGCAACCCGACCTCGAGCGCCTCCACCACCTCGGCACCCGGGATGAACGCCGCCAGGGGGGGCAGGTCGTCGAGCGAGTCGAGCCCGAGCTTCTCGAGGAACGCGGGCGTGGTGCCGTAGAGGATCGCCTGGCCCGGGCCCGCGTCTCGGGCGACCTCGTCGATGTAGCCGCGCTGCTGCAACGTGCGCATCACGCCGTCGACGTTGACGCCGCGGATGGCGGCCACCTGGGCCCGCGAGACCGGCTGCTTGTAGGCGACGATGGCCAGCGTCTCGAGCGCCGCCGACGAGAGGCGGGCCGACTGCCCCTCGAGCACGAACCGCTCGACGTAGGCGGCCTGCTCGGGGTGGCTCTGGAAGCGGTAGCCGCCGGCCACCTTGGCGAGCACGAAGCCGCGCCCCTCGCGCTCGTACTCGGCCGACAGCTCGGCGAAGAGCTCGTCGATCCGCGCCGTGGAGACCTCGAGGAGCTGGGCGAGCAGCTGGGGGTCGACGGGGTCGTCGGCCACCAGCACCACGGCTTCGAAGGCTCGGGAAGCATCACTGGCCACGGTCAGGCTCCGGCAGGTTGGTAGGCGACGACGGCACGCCCCATGGTGCCACCCGCGATGCCGCGGCCCGACGGCGCCACGTGGCGGCCACGCCGGCGCTCAGCCGTCGTAGGCGTCGACGAGCGCGAGGTCGGCGTGCCAGGGCGCATCGTCGAGCCCCTCCTGGCCGGCACCACCGAGCCACACGACCGTGATGTCGCCGAAGGTGGTGGCCTGCTCGAGGTCGACCAGGCCCTGCTTGAAGAGCTCGAGGACGGCCAGGAAGCGCACCACCACCTCGAGCCGCTCGACGAACGACGAGGTGAGGGCGCGGAACCCGATGCGGCCGACCCGCGGCAGCTCGTCGGCCAGCTCGGCGACCGCCTCGGTGACGCTCAGGCGCACCGGGGCCACGTGCTGCAGGTCGACGTGCGGCACCGGCTTGGGGGCCGAGGCACGCAGGAAGGCGGCGTGGAGGTCGGCGGCGGTGACGCCTGCGAGCAGGTCGGGGGCGAGGTCGAGGAAGCGCTCGTCGAGCCCGGCACGGCGGGGGTGGGAGCGCCCGGCCACCTCGGCGAGCGACGACAGCGCGGACGCGGCGTCCTTGAAGGTCTTGCACTCGAGCAGGCGGGCGAGCAGCAGGTCGCGCTCCTCCCACAGGGCCAGCTCGTCGTCGAGGTCGACGGTGTCGTCGCCCGGCAGGAGGCGCCGGGCCTTGAGCTCGACCAGGGTGGCGGCGATGAGCAGGAACTCGGTGGCGACGTCGAGGTCGAGGCCCTCGACCAGGTCGAGGTGGGCCAGGTAGGCGTCGACGATGGTGGCGAGCGACACCTCGTAGAGGTCGACCTGCTCACGCAGGATCAGGTGAAGGAGCAGGTCGAAGGGCCCCTCGAACACCGCGGTCTGCACGTCGTAGGCCATGGCCCACCACTCTAGTTGCACCCGTGTAGTTCGCGGCGCGCTCCCGGGTCCCCCTACCATCGGCCGCCATGACACGTGTGTTCTCGGGCATGCAGCCCAGCGGCGACCCGCACCTCGGCAACCTGCTGGGGGCGCTCGCCCAGTGGGTGGTCGACCAGCACCGCGCCGAGAGCCTCTACTGCGTGGTCGACCTGCACGCCCTCACCTCCCCTCAGGACCCCGCCGAGCTGCGCGCCCGCACGCTCGGGCTCGCCACCACCTACCTGGCCGTCGGCATCGACCCCGAGGTCGCCACCGTCTTCGTCCAGAGCCACGTGCCCGAGCACGCCGAGCTGGCCTGGATCATGCAGTGCACGGCGGCCTACGGCGAGCTGAGCCGCATGACGCAGTTCAAGGACAAGTCCGACCAGCACGAGTTCGTGTCCGGCGGCCTGTTCACCTACCCCGCCCTCATGGCGGCCGACATCCTGCTGTACGACGCCGACCAGGTGCCCGTGGGCGACGACCAGCGCCAGCACGTCGAGCTCACCCGCGACCTGGCCATCCGCTTCAACTCCCGCTACGGCGACACGTTCGTCGTGCCCGAGGGGGTCTACCGCACCGCGGGCGCCCGGGTGATGGACCTGCAGCACCCCACCCGGAAGATGTCGAAGTCGCTCGACTCACCCCAGGGCACCATCCTGCTGGCCGACGACCTCGCCGACGTGGCCCGCAAGGTCAAGCGGGCGGTCACCGACACCGACAACGAGGTGCGCTTCGACGTCGCCGCCAAGCCAGGGGTCTCGAACCTGCTCTCCATCCTGGCGGCGTGCACCGGCGCCGACCCGGCCGAGCTGGCCGGCACGTACACCCAGTACGGCCCCCTCAAGGCCGACACCGCCGAGGCCGTGGTCGAGTTCCTGCGCCCGATCAAGGCGCGCCACGCCGAGCTGTCCGACGATCCGACCGCCGTGGCCACCGTGCTGGCCGAGGGCGCCGAGCACGCCCGTCAGCTTGCTGGCGCAACCCTTTCACGGGCCCGCGACCACCTCGGCATGCTGCCGCGAGCCTGAGCGGGGCCCTCCCGGTCGTGCCGCGGCGGGAAGACCCGTGACGAAGCCACGGTCCGGGCGACTACTCTTGGTGCATGGCACAGCAGGATGTCTCCGTCGCGGTACGACACGAGCTCGAAGCCGAGCGCGCCGATCTGGCCGCGCGGCTCGACGAGCTCGAGGTGAGCTCCGACGACGCGCTGGCCTACGACGACAACTTCGCCGACTCCGGCCAGGTCGCAGCCGAACAGGGCGAGAACCACGCCCTCGCGTCCACCATCCGCGACCAGCTCGCCGACATCGAGCGCGCGCTGGCACGGCTCGACGAGGGCAACTACGGCCGGTGCGAGCAGTGCGGCAACCCGATCAACCCGGCGCGCCTCGAAGCGGTGCCGTCAGCCCGGTTCTGCATCGAGCACGCCTGATCCCTGTGGTGCGCTGACGTGGCCGGAGCCGGCCACCTGGTGAGGCGGTTCTTCGGCTCGCTCCGACCAGGCGGGCCTCCTGCGGCCGACGAGGCCTGGGTCGCCACCGTGCTGCTGCCCAGCGAGCACGAGCTCTGGACGCAGATGCCCGGTGCCGACCGCCGTCACGCGGTGGGGGTGGCCCGGCGCGTCGAGGTGGCGCTCGGCGACGAGGCCACCCGCCCCGTCCTGGCCGCCGCCCTACTGCACGACGTGGGCAAGACGGTGTCGGGCTTCGGCACCTACGGACGGGTCGTCGCCACGCTGTCGGGCAAGGTCGCGGGCCACGACATGGCCGTCGCCTGGACCGAGACGCGGGGCTTCACGCGTCGCGTCGGCCAGTACCTCGAGCACCCCCGCCTGGGCGGCGACCTCCTCGGCATCGCGGGCAGCGACCCGCTCACCGAGGCCTGGGCCCGCGAGCACCACTCCCCCGCCGACGAGTGGACGGTGCCCGCACACCTCGGTGCGGCCCTCAAGGCCGCCGACGACGACTGACCGCTCGCCCCGCCGACTCGCGTTTTGGGTGGGAATCGGGTCGCTGGGGCACGCCGGCTCCCACCCAAAGCGGCGCTTCGGATCTGAGCGGGGTGTGAGGGCGTAGCGAGGGG
>JADGOP010000252.1 GCA_017882935.1 Actinomycetota bacterium | reverse complement strand
GGCGCGCCGAACTCGGCCCGCTCGAGGCCGCTGAAGAGCTCCGGCAGCCGGAAGCCGAAGGCCCGCGCCGCCTCGAGCTGCGCCAGGATCAGGCGGTGCGCGGCCTCGACGTGGCCGTAGCGCATGAGGCCCGCCGCCGCGATGGCGTTGTCGTGGGGCCACACGGAGCCGCTGTGGTAGCTCAGCGGGTTGAAGGCCGCCATCGACGAGGCGCGGGTGCGCACCCCCCACCCGCTGAACAGCTCGGGCGAGAGCAGCCGCTCGGCGACCAGGGCGGCCTTGTCCTCGTCGAGGATCCCGGTCCAGAGGCAGTGGCCCATGTTCGACGCGAGCGCGTCGATGGGGTCCTTGTCGACGTCGAGGCCGACGGCGAGCCAGCCCTGGTCCTCGAGCCAGAAGTCGCGGTTGAAGCGCGTGCGCAGGTCGGCGGCACGGGTGCGGTAGCTCGCCGCCAGGGCCGGGTCGCCCGCCTCCTCGGCGAAGTGCGCCCGCGCCAGCCAGGCCGCGTAGACGTAGCCCTGCACCTCGCACAGCGCGATGGCGGGCCGGGCCACGCGCCCGTCGGCGAAGCGGATGGCGTCGGGCGTGTCCTTCCAGCCCTGGTGCAGCAAGCCACGGTCGGTGGCGCGCTGGTATTCCACGTAGCCGTCGCCGTCGCGGTCACCGAAGTCGTCGATCCACGCCAGGGCGCGGTCGGCGTGGGGCATGAGCCGGTCGACGGCCTCGGGCGCCAGGCCCCAGCGCCGCAGCTCGCCGAGCAGCATCACGAACAGGGGCGTGGCGTCGACCGAGCAGTAGGAGATGGTGCCGCCGCCGAGCGTGAGGGGTGAGGTGGCCCCGAAGCGCAGCTCGTGCAAGATGCGGCCGGGCTGCTCCTCGGTGCGTGGGTCGACGTCGGTGCCCTGGAACCGGGCGAGGGTCTCGACGACGCCGAGCGCCAGGTCGGGGTCGAGCAGCAGCGCCATCCAGCCCGTGAGGAGCGAGTCGCGCCCGTACACGGTCATGGCCCACGGCACGCCGGCCGCCACCACCGCCCGCTCGGGCCGCTCCGGGTCGAAGATGCGCAGCGCGCCCAGGTCGTCGCCACCGCGGGCGACGGTGCGCGCCAAACCCTCGTGGTCGGTCTCGACGACCGGCAGGCCGCGACGCCACTTCTGCCAGCGCTCGGCCGGCGTGGAGCGCTCGACCGGGTCGCCGCAGCGGTAGCGCGGCACCAGTTCCTCGCCGCCGATGACGGGGCTGAGCTGCAGACAGGTCTGCCACTCGCCACGGGCCGGGACGATGGTCTCGAAGCGGGCCCGGTCGGCCTCGAGGATGGGCTCACCGCAGCTCTCGAGCAGCGCGCCCCGCCGCCGGTCGCCGCCGTGCGGCGAGAAGTGCACCCCGCGGTCGTCGACGGTGACCGTGGCCGACGGCCCGGTGGCCCGCCCGTCGCGCACGTCGGCCAGGTCGGCGAAGTCGGCCGCGAACCGGACCTCGACCTCGCAGTAGGCGGCCTCGTCGCCGTAGTTGCGGATGACGATGTCCTCGCGCAGCCCCTGGCCCAGGTAGCGGCGCCGCACGACCACCAGGGCGGTGCCCGCCGCGTCGGTGGCGGGGGCGGTCCCGCGCACCCGGCCCACGAAGGTGGCCGTGAAGGGCTCGTCGCTCACCGCCGAGAGCGGCTCGGGCGCGGTCCCGTTGACCAGCAGCTGGAAGGTGGAGAGCAACCGCGAGCTGCGGTAGAAGAGGCCCTCGGCGGCGTCGGGGAGGATGTCACCCGAGGCCTCGGAGATCGCGAACGCCACGCCCTCGACAAGGGTGACGAGCGGCCCGGGGCGCAGCGGCGGTGGCACGTCTCGGCATGCTACGACCCCGGACACCAGGTGCGCCGCGTGACCCACGACATTTCCCCTACCCACATAGTGCTAATAGACTGGTGGCATGTCTGGTGACGCCCCCGTGCCCACGGGACCCCTCTTCGAGCTCGACGACCTGCACGTGGAGGCCGTCGACGGCTCGGGCGAGATCCTGCGCGGCGTCGACCTGGTCGTGCAGCCGGGCGAGGTGCACGCCCTCATGGGCCCCAACGGCTCGGGCAAGTCCACCCTGGCCAGCGTGCTGCTCGGCTCCCCCGACTACCGGGTCACGGCCGGTCGCATGCGCTTCAAGGGCGAGGACATCACCGACTGGGCGCCCGACGTCCGCGGCAAGGCCGGCCTGTTCCTGGCGTTCCAGTACCCCCAGGCCATCCCCGGCGTGTCGGTGCTCAACTTCCTGCGCCAGGCGCTGTCGGCCCGCAAGGGCGTCGACCTCTCCGTGCTCGAGCTGCGCATCTCCATCCTCGACTGGATGAAGCGCCTCGAGATCGACCCGTCGTTCGCCGAGCGCCACCTCAACGAGGGCTTCTCGGGTGGCGAGAAGAAGCGCAACGAGGTGCTCCAGATGGCCATCCTCGAGCCCGACCTGGCCATCCTCGACGAGACCGACTCGGGCCTCGACATCGACGCCCTCAAGGTGGTCGCCCAGGGCGTCAGCGAGGTCCGCAAGGACCGGCCGCAGCTCGGCATCGTGGCCATCACCCACTACCAACGCCTGCTCGACCACCTCCACCCGGATGTCGTCCACCTGCTCGTCGACGGCCGCATCGTGAAGAGCGGCGACGCGCAGCTGGCCAAGGAGCTCGAGGCGAGCGGCTACGAGGCCTGGCAATGACCGTCACCGACGAGCCCACGGTGCCCACGCTCGACGTGGCCGCCATCAAGTCCGACTTCGCCATCCTCGAGCGCCAGGTGCACGGCAAGCGCCTCGTCTACCTCGACTCGGCGGCGTCGGCCCAGAAGCCCCGCGCCGTGCTCGAGGCCATGGACACCTTCGCCGAGACCTCCTACGCCAACGTGCACCGCGGCGTCTACACCATCGCCGAGGAGGCCACCACCGCCTACGAGGCTGCCCGCGCGCGCGTCGCGGGGTTCATCGGTGCCGCATCGCCCGCCGAGGTGGTGTTCACCAAGAACGCCACCGAGGGCATCAACCTGGTGGCCAACGCCTGGGGTCGGGCCAACCTCGGCCCGGGCGACGTGGTGGTCAGCACCGAGATGGAGCACCACGCCAACATCGTGCCGTGGCAGATGCTCGCCGCCGAGCGGGGCTTCGAGCTGCGCTTCGTCCCGCTCACCGATGACGGTCGCCTCGACCTCGCCGAGCTGCCCCGGCTGCTCGACGGCGCCAAGCTGCTCACCGTCACCGCGGCGTCCAACGTCCTCGGCACGCTCAACCCGGTGCGCGAGCTGGCCGAGGCCGCCCACGCTGCCGGCGCCCTGCTGCTGGTCGACGCCTGCCAGCACGTGCCCCACCTCGCCACCGACGTGACGGCCATGGGCGCCGACTTCCTCGTCTTCTCCGCGCACAAGATGCTCGGCCCCACCGGCATCGGCGTGCTGTGGGGCCGCACCGAGCTGCTCGACGCCATGCCCCCGTTCCTCGGCGGCGGCGAGATGATCCGCGACGTCCGCCTCGACGGCTTCACGTGCAACGACCTGCCCTGGAAGTTCGAGGCGGGCACCATGCCCATCATCGAGGCGGTCGGCCTGCACGCCGCCATCGACTACCTCGACGCGCTGGGCCTCGACGCGGTCCGGGCCCACGAGGTGCAGCTCAGCGACTACGCCCGCAGCACCCTCCAGGGCCGCCTGGGCGACTCGCTCCGCATCTACGGCCCCACCGACTCCGCCCTCCGCGGCGGCGTGGCGTCGTTCGCCTACCGCGACGTCCACCCCCACGACATCTCCCAGGTGCTCGACGAGTACGCCGTGTGCGTCCGGGCCGGCCACCACTGTGCCAAGCCGCTGATGCGGAGGTTGGGCATCGGGGCCACGGCTCGGGCATCGTGGTACGTCTACAACGACGAAGCCGACATCGACGCCCTGGTCGACGGGCTCGCCGCCGCCGGCGAGTTCTTCGGCGCCTGACGGCTCCACACCCGCCCACCCCCCCACGCCAGAGAGACTCCAGATGCCCGGCCTCGAAGACCTCTACAAGGAGATCATCCTCGACCACTACCGCAGCCCGCGGAACCGCGGTGAGCTGGCCGTGCCCCCGGCGCACCGCGTCGAGGGGTTCAACCCGCTCTGCGGTGACGAGGTGGTGGTGTACCTCGAGGTGGCCGACGGCCGCATCGACGACCTGCGCATCAGCGGTCAGGGTTGCTCCATCAGCCAGTCGTCCGCGTCGATGATGGCGGCCGCGGTCAAGGGCCGGACGCTCGACGAGGTGCGCTCGCTGAGCCGCACGTTCAAGGCCATGATGTCGATCCACGAGGCGTCCCTCGACGGCGATGCCGGCACGGCTCCCGAGGCCAGCGCCGCCGAGGTCGCCGACGGGCTCACCGCGGCCGACCGCGAGCTCGGCGACCTGGTCGCGCTGCGCGGCGTGCTCAAGTTCCCGGTGCGCATCAAGTGCGCCACGCTCAGCTGGAACACCCTGTTGCAGGGCCTCGACGAGGTCGCGGCCGGCGTGCCGCCCGCCGAGGCCTGACCTCGGCCCTCAATCCAGCAGGGCGTTGATG
>JADGOP010000251.1 GCA_017882935.1 Actinomycetota bacterium | reverse complement strand
CAGGCACAGGCTGTTGTTCTGAGAGGCCGCCCTGTCGAGCGATGTGGAGCGCCCTATCCGCGCGGCCTCAAGGAACCGTCAATGTGGTGGGACTCGGGCATCCGGGCTGCGAGACTGGCGGTGATGACGGGATCCGCCACCTTGCACCTCGTGAAGCACCACGGCCTCGGCAACGACTTCCTCGTCCTCGTCGCCGACGAGGTCCCGTCCGACGCGCCGGCTCTCGCGGCGCGGCTCTGTCGGCGCCACCACGGTGTCGGCGCCGACGGACTGCTCGTTGCCACACCGGCACCCGACTCGTCCGCGCCCGGGGGTGAGTCGGTCGACGCCGTCATGACGCTGTTCAACTCCGACGGCTCGCTCGCCGAGATGAGCGGCAACGGCATCCGCTGCTTCGTCCATGCCCTGGCCCGGGCACGCGGGCTCGACCGGGGGTCGCTGCGCGTGGCCACCGGTGGAGGCGTCCGCCGCGTCGAGTTCGCGCCGTCCACCGAGGGCCGCGCCGACCTCATCTCGGCCACGGTCGACATGGGCCCGGCCCGCCCCGGACCCGTGGCCGATCCCGCGGCCCCCACCCCCACCACCGAGGTGGTGAAGGAGCGCACGGTCGACCTCGGCAACCCTCACGTGGTGCTGCTCGTGGCCGACACGGCGCGGGTCGACCTCGAGGTCGACGGCCCGGTCTGGGAGCACCGTTACCCCGACGGCGCCAACGTGCACGTCGTCGCGCCCACACCGGGCCGCGCCGATGCGCTCACCATGCGGGTGTGGGAGCGGGGTGCCGGGCTCACCGAGGCCTGCGGCACGGGCGCGTGCGCCGCGGCCGTGGCCGCGCACGACTGGGGCCTGGTCGGCCCCGAGGTCGTGGTGCACATGCCCGGCGGCGATGTTTCGGTCTCGCTCGGCGACACCGTCCTGCTCACCGGTCCCTCGCAGTGGGTCGCCGACGTCGAGGTGCCCGCGTGATCGGTCCCGACGACGAGCTGGGCCGGGGGTTCGACGAGGGCGAGCTGTTCGAG
This sequence comes from Actinomycetota bacterium, assembly GCA_017882935.1. Classification (GTDB taxonomy): domain Bacteria; phylum Actinomycetota; class Acidimicrobiia; order Acidimicrobiales; family Iamiaceae; genus JADGOP01. The sequence goes on along the minus strand of JADGOP010000251.1, from coordinate 3,535 downwards.
TTCCCGCTCGACCCCGCGGAGCATCTCGACGAGGCACCCGATGCCACGCACCGCGGCGCGTTCGGCGAGCTCGGCGGCGCGTCGAGCACGTTCATCGAGCGCACCTTCCGGGAGCGCATCGTGCTCGTGGGCGTGGCCACCGGAGGCTCGTCGCTCGACGATGTCGAAGCCGGGCTCGACGAGCTCGCCCGCCTCGTCGACACCGCCGGTGCCGACCCCGTCGCCCGGGTCGTGCAACGCCGCGACACCCCCGACCCCGCCACCTACATCGGCAAGGGCAAGGTCGAGGAGCTGCGCACCGTCGCCGAGGCGACCGACTGCGACACCGTGGTGTTCGACGAGGAGCTGAGCCCGGCGCAGCAGCGCAACCTCGAGAAGCTGCTCGGCCGCACCGCCATCGACCGCACCGCGGTGATCCTCGACATCTTCGCCCAGAACGCCTCGAGCCAGGAGGGCAAGGCGCAGGTCGACCTCGCGCTGCTCCGCTACCGCCTGCCGCGCCTGCGCGGCAAGGGCCAGGGGCTGTCGCAGCAGGGTGGCGGCATCGGCACCCGACAAGGTGGCGGTGAGACCAAGCTCGAGGTCGACCGTCGCCGCATCGTCCGGCGCATCCACCAGCTCGAGTCCGAGCTGCGCGCCATCAGCCGGCACCGCGCCACACAGCGCAAGGCCCGCAGTCGCAGCCGGGTGCAGCAGGTCGCCATCGTCGGCTACACCAACGCCGGCAAGTCCACCCTGCTCAACCGCCTCACCGACGCGGGCGTGCTCGTCGAGGACCGGCTCTTCGCGACCCTCGACGCCACCACCCGGCGGCTCCAGCTCCCCGGCGGTGAGGCTGTGCTGCTCACCGACACGGTCGGGTTCGTCCGCAAGCTGCCGCACGGCCTCGTCGAGGCCTTCAAGTCCACCCTCGACGTCGTCGTCGAGGCCGACCTGCTCATCCACGTGGTCGACGGCTCGTCGATCGACCCGCTCGCCGAGATCGCCGCAGTGCGCGACGTGCTCGCCGAGATCGGTGCCGACCAGGTGCCCGAGCTGCTGTGCGTGAACAAGGTCGACCTCGAGCCGGGGGCCGTCACGGGTGTCGACGGCTCCGCCACCGACCGGGCCCGCTCGAGCGCCTCGCGCCTGCTCGACGCCCACCCCGGATCGGTCGGCATCTCGGCGCGCACCGGCCTCGGCATCGACGCGCTGCTGCTCGCCATCGGCGACCGGCTGCGCGCCCTCACCAACGTGGTCGAGCTGCTCGTGCCCTACGACCGCGGCGACCTGCTCGCCGCGGTGCACCGCGAGGGCGAGGTGCTGTCCGAGGCCGCCGGCGACGCGGGCATGCGACTGCGCGCCCGGCTCGACGACGCGGCCGTCGGCAGGTTCCACGACATCGTGGTCGCCCCCGCATGAGCGGAGCCGGCGTCACCGATCAGGCGGGCTTCACGCCACCGGCCTACCCCTACGACCGGCTCGCGCCGTTGCAGGAGGCGGCCGAGCGCGTGCCCGGCGGCATGGTCGACCTCTCCATCGGCACGCCGTTCGACCCACCACCCGATGCCGTGGTGGCGGCGCTGGGTGCGTCGGGGCGCGAGCGCGGCTACCCGCCGTCGGTCGGCACCCCCGCCTACCGCGAGGCTGCGGTGGGGTGGCTGTCCCGCCGCTTCGGCGTGTCGGTGCCCGTGTCACAGGCCGCGGCCTGCGTCGGCACCAAGGAGCTCGTCGCAGGCCTGCCCCACTGGTTGCGCCTCCGCAGGCCCGATCGCGACACCGTGCTCTACCCCGCGGTGAGCTACCCGTCGTACGCGATGGGAGCGACCCTGGCCGGCAGCCGGGCGGTCCCGGTCCCCATGGACGAGCACTGGCGCCTCGACCTGTCGGCCATCGACGAGGCCGATGCGGCCCGGGCGCTCTGCCTCTGGGTCAACACCCCGGGGAACCCCGCCGGTGGCCTCGACGACCTCGGTGCGGCGGCGGCGTGGGGTCGCGCCAACGGAGTACCCGTGCTGAGCGACGAGTGCTACATCGAGTTCACGTGGGACGCGGGCGACGGCGCCGGGCCCCACGCACCCGTGTCCGGCGAGGTGCCCGGTCGCACCATCCTCGAGCACGGCACCGAGGGCGTGCTGGCCGTGCACTCGCTCTCGAAGCGATCGAACCTGGCCGGTGTCCGCGCGGGCTTCTACGCGGGCGACGCCGAGCTGGTCGCCTACTTGTCCGAGCTGCGCAAGCACGCCGGCTTCCTCGTGCCCGGGCCGGTGCAGGCCGCCGCCGTCGTCGCCTTCGACGACGACCGGCACGTCGACGAGCAGCGGGCCCGCTACTGGGCGCGGCTCGAGCTCATGCGGTCGGTGCTCGCCGGCGTGGGCGTCGACGCCCCGGCGCCGGGTGGTGCCTTCTACCTCTGGGCCCCCGCGCCCGGAGGCGACGCCTGGGCGCTCGCCCGGCTGCTCGCCACCGAGGGCGGCGTGCTCGTCAGCCCGGGGGAGTTCTACGGCGAAGCCGGCGCGGGGCACATCCGCGTCGCGGTGGTGCAGCCCGACGAGCGCCTCGCGTTGGTGGGCGAGCGGCTCGCCGCCCTGCGAAGCTCTCCGGCGTGAGCACCATCCCCGCCGCATCCTCCGACGTCGGCAGCGCCCCCGACGGCACCGCCCCGACCTCCGGGCCCGGTCGCACCGGCTACGTCATCGGCACGCTGCTCGTCGTCGGCGGGCTGGTGCTGGCGGGCGTGCTGTTCGGCCTCGGGGTCAGCCGCTTCGTCGACCGGGTCGACTTCCACCCCGGTTCGCTGCCGCCCGGCCAGACCTCGACGGTGCGGCTCCACCAGGGCGCCTACGTCTTCACCTACCAGTCCGACACGCGCCCGCCAGCCGACCCCACCCGCCCGAACCAGCCGATCCAGGTCACCGACGAGAGCGGCACCGTCATCCCGCTCGCGCCCATGCGGGTCGACCGCTCCCGCTACAACGGCGTGGGAGACCTGTGCGTCTGCTACGACCTGGGCACCGTCGTGGCGCCGCACAACGGCCGCTACCACGTGGCGCTCGGCCCGGCCCCCGATGCCGACGGCTACGTCACCATGCGGCGCGACGTGCGCTGGGACGACGTCCGCTGGCTCATCGCGGGCCTCGGTGGCGCCGCGCTCGGCGGCCTCCTCGTGATCGCCGGCATCGTGGTGCTCATCGTCACCGCGGTGCGCCGGGCCCGCCACCGCCGACCGCCCGCGACCCCGGGCTGGCCACCGCCGGGCGCCCCGCTCCCCGCGGGTGCGCACCCCGGGTGGGGTGCTCCCGGGTGGGGTGCCGCGCCGGGTTGGGGCCCGCCGCCGGGCCCGCCGCCCTACGGGTGGGGCCCGCCACCGGGGCCGCCACCGGTCTGGACCGCACCGCCAGGCACCCCACCCGACGCTGTTCAGCGCCCTTGACCTGCCGAGATCGTTCGCGTTCGCTCGCAACGAGCGGATCAGGCAGACTGTGGAGCCATGTCCGGCACGCAACGTAGGCGCTCCCGCTCGTCCCGAGGGTCGCGTCTCGTCCCGGGCCGCAAG
>JADGOP010000016.1 GCA_017882935.1 Actinomycetota bacterium | reverse complement strand
CGCCGACCGACCAGCCCGCGACCCGATCGGAGACCCGATGACCGACATCCGCCCCTTCCGCATCGCCGCCGGCGACGACGAGCTCGACGACCTCCGCCGCCGTCTCGCAGCCACCCGCTGGCCCGACCCGGAGACGGTCGACGACTGGTCCCAGGGCATCCCGCTGGCCTACCTCCGGGACCTCTGCGCCTACTGGGCCGACGGCTACGACTGGCGGGCCCGCGAGGCCCGGCTCAACGAGTTCCCGCAGTTCATCACGCCGATCGGGGTCGACGGCTGCGAACCGGTCGACATCCACCTCCTCCACGTCCGCTCGCCGCACGACGAGGCGATGCCGTTGGTGCTGACGCACGGCTGGCCGGGCTCGATCGCCGAGTTCCAGGACGTCATCGGCCCACTCACCGACCCCACCGCGCACGGGGGCGACGCCGCGGACGCGTTCCACGTGGTCTGCCCGTCGCTGCCCGGCTACGGGTTCTCGGGCAGGCCCACCGAGCCCGGCTGGGGCGTGGCCCGGATCGCCGCGGCCTGGAGCGAGCTGATGACCCGGCTCGGCTACGACCGGTTCGCGGCCCAGGGAGGCGACTGGGGATCGATGGTCACCACGATGATCGGGTCGCGGAACCCCGAGCACTGCCTCGGCATCCACCTGAACATGCCGGTCGTGCTGCCGTCGAGCGTCGACGACCTGACCGGGGCCGAGCAGCGCGCCATGGAGTCGTACGACCGCCACCGCCGCTGGGGCACGGGCTACTCGAAGCAGCAGAGCACCCGCCCGGAGACGCTCGGCGTCGGCCTGGCGGACTCGCCTGCCGGGCAGTGCGCGTGGATCGTGGAGAAGTTCCACGAGTGGACCGACAACGACGGCAGCCCCGAGGACGCCGTCGACCGTGACCACCTGCTCGACAACGTGATGCTCTACTGGCTGCCGAACACGGGCGCCTCCAGCGCACGGCTGTACTGGGAGAGCTTCCGGTCGCCGACGCTCGAGGTCCCGCAGGTGCCGGTCGGCTGCAGCATCTTCCCCCACGAGATCTTCCGGCCCTCCCGACGCTGGGCCGAGGCCCACTTCGGAGACCGGCTCGTGCGGTTCAACGAGCTCGACCGGGGCGGCCACTTCGCCGCGTTCGAGGTGCCGGAGCTCTTCGTCGATGAGGTGCGGGCCACGTTCCGGCTCCTGCGCTGAGCGAAGGCCCGTCAGGACGTCGCGGGCTCCAGGCCGTTCCAGCCCCAGCGCGGCACCGGCGCCTCGTCGGGGGCGACCATGCCGATGGGGGACAGGGCCATCACCTCGGCGACGGCCCACTCCATGAACTCGCGCAGCGTGGCGCGGAGGCGGGGATCATCCGGCAGGTGGGCGTCGTCGAAGGCCAGCACGAAGCAGTCGACGAAGCGCCAGCCGAGGTCGGCCTCCATGCCCTGCCCCGTGTGGATCCCGAGCACGAAGCCGTGGTCGTGGCCGGGTCGCGAGTAGGTGGCCGGGCCGCCGAACACCTCGCCCAGGTACGCGGCCAGGTGCGGCACGTGGTCCGGGTCGATGCCGTGCGAGAAGGGGTGGTTGAGCTCGGGGTCGGCGAGGCACCGCTCGTGCAGCGCGAGCGCCAGGCGCAGGAACGCGTCGGCCCCGCCCACCGCGTCGTAGACCGTGCCCTCGTCGTGCTGATCAGCCATGACCGCAACGGTAGGCGGCTCCGACCCTGGACCGCGCCGCCCTGCCGTCGCCGTTCCTTGCAGGGTTCGTGCGACCTGCGCGCGCCAACCCTGCAGAGAACGGGGTGGTCGCCCCGCGGCGCCCCGAATCAGCGGGCGAGGATCTTGGCCTTCTTGGTCCGCCCATCCTGCGCAGCGCCGCAACGCGAGTCGTCACCCGTTGCGGGTGATGACGGGGTGGGTGGCGAGCGAGCCACCCGGAAGGACAGAACGGGAGAAGGGCCCCGCCGCTGCGGGGCCCTTCTCCCGTGCCTTGCCCGTGGGGCCCGTGCCCCTTGCGCGCCGCCTGGTCAGCTCACGCCCAGCGGGGCGAAGCGTCCGGGTCGATGCCCAGGCAGAGCTTGCCGATGAGCTCGTGCGCCAGCATCGTGTTGCCCGGGTGGAAGCGGCCCATGCGCACGTCGCGGAAGATCTGCTCCATGCGGTTGCGCTTGAACGCCCCCGCCCCGCCGGTCAGGTCCATGGCGTTGTCGACGATGGCGAACGCCTGGTCGATCACGAACTTCCGCGTGCCGACCAGGCGCACGGGCCAGTCGGCGTGGTCGACGCCGGCCGCCCAGTCGGCGCAGGTCCGCTCGAGCATCGCCTCGGCCGCGTCGTACGCGATGCGCATGTCGGCAACGGTGTGCTGGAACTCGGGGTGGTTCGCCAGCGTCCCGCCGATGGCGATCGACGTGCGCCGTGGCAGGTTCTCGACGGTGAGGTCGAAGGCCCGCTTGGCGGCACCGAGGTAGGTGGCCGCGAAGCCCATCAGCGCCCAGGCGAAGATGCCCACCTGGAACAGCCCGGCCCCGGCGAACCCCGCCGGGCACACCAGCGCCACCAGCTCGTCGGGCACGAAGGCCTTCTCGAGGATGGTGTCCTGGCTCTGCGTGGCCCGCATGCCCAGGGTGTCCCAGGTGTCCATGATCTGGTAGCCCCGCGCCTCGCGGGGCAGGAAGGCGTGCACGATCTGCGGGTGCTCCGGGTCGGACGTGTCCATGGCGTGCAGGCCCCCGTAGTCCCACACGGGCGACAGGCTGCCGAAGATCTTGTGCCCGGACATCTGCCAGCCACCCTCGACACGCTCGGCGCCGGTGGTCGACAGCAGCAGCGGCAGGTCGTTGCCGGGCTCGCCGTGCAGGGCGCAGAAGATCTTGCCCTCGGCCGCGCGGTCGATGACGAACTGCAGCGAGTCGTCACCCATCTTGCGCATGTCGGTGGCGAGACCGGTCCAGTAGCAGTGCATGTTGGTGGCGAGGGCGGTCGCCGGGGCGACGTAGGCGAGCCGGCGCACGAGCTGGGTGTACTCGTCGAGTGCCAGGCCCGAGCCGCCCGCCTCGACGGGGAGGGCGCAGCGCGTGTAGCCCGACGCCTTCAGCTCCTCGAAGTCCTCGTCGAAGAAGCGGTTCTCACGGTCGTACACGGGGGCCCGTTGGTCGAACCGGGCGAGCATGTCGTCGGTGAGCAGGTCGGTGGTGGTCACGGTGGTCATGGATGTCTCCGATGTTGGGGTGGCCTGGCGTGCTCAGGGCGCGACAGGGTCGAGCTGCTCGACGGGGACGATCTCGTCGGCAGGGATGCCCAGGCGGGCGGCGGCCTCCCGGATGGCCTCCGGGTTCGGCGCCTCGTAGAGGCAGTACGTCTTCTTCTTGTCCGCCGACAGGAACGAGTAGACCCAGCGGATCCCGACGTCGTCGTTGACCAGCTTGATGCCCGCCCGGTCGAGCGATTCGGGGTCGAGTTGCTCGGCGAAGTTCCGTTCGATCACGTACAGCGGCACGGTGCAGCCTCCTCGTCGACCGGCGGGGCCCTGTCCGGGAGTGGCCAAACGCTCCCGCCGGATCTCCTGCCGATCATGAGGACCGGCGTGGTCGCTGTCATGACCAGATCTGGCCCAAATCTGTTCCCCTTCCCACGACGTAGGACCGTCCGTATAGTCAGAACTGACCATTGGGGGAGCCCGCATGGCCGACCGTGGCACCGCCACCGCAACCATCGTCTTCACCGACGTGGTGGGCTCGACGCAGGTGCGCTCGCAGCTCGGTGAGATCGAAGCCGACCGCCTCTTCCGTGAGCACGAGCGCACCCTGGCCGAGGTGGTCGCCGCCCACCAGGGGCGCGTGGTGAAGGCGGCCGGCGACGGGATCATGGCCACCTTCGACGCGGCATCCGACGCCGTCGCGGCGGCGGTGTCGATGCAGCGGCGGGTCAGCCGACCCACCTTGCAGCGAGGCGCCGGGGCCGACCTGCAGCTCCGCATCGGCATCGCTGCCGGCGACGTGAGCTGGGAGGACGGTGACTGCTTCGGCCTGCCGGTGGTGATCGCGGCCCGCCTCGAGGCCGACGCCGACGCCGGGCAGATCCTGGTGAGCCACGTCGTCCGCTGGCTCGCCGGCGACCGCGCCGGCACCTCGTACGTCGACCTCGGGCCGCGGGCCGTGCGGGGCCTCGACGACGACCTCGACGTCTACGAGGTCGCGTGGGAGCCGGTCACCGAGCCCGCGACCGGGCACGGCGCCGCCGTCGAGCTGCCCGCCGCGCTCGCGATGCCGTCGACGTTCCAGTTCGTCGGCCGCACGCAGGAGTGGGCCGAGCTGGCCGAGGTGTGGGACGAGGTCCGGGCCGGTGCCAACCGGGTCGCGCTCATCGGCGGCGAGGCCGGCGCGGGCAAGACCCGGCTCGCGGTCGAGTTCGCCCTCGACGCGCACGCCCACGGCGCGGCGGTGCTGTTCGGCGCCTGCGACAGCGAGCTGTCCCTGCCCTACCAACCCTGGGTCCAGGCCCTCGACCACCTGCTGCGAACCGTGCCCGAGGAGCTGATGGTCGAGCGGCTCCGGCCCGAGCTGGCTGCGCTGCTCGTGCTGCTCCCGCGCCTCGACCACTCGGCGCCCGACCTGGTGCGGCCGTCCGTGCTCGACCCCGACGCCGACCAGTTCCGCCTCTTCGGTGCCGTCGACGCGGTGCTCGCGGAGGTGGCGAACCGCCGGCCGGTGGTGCTCGTGATCGACGACCTCCACTGGGCCGAGACCCAGACGCTCGCCCTGCTCCGGCACCTCGCCCGCTTCGGCACCGCCCGCGGCATGCTCGTGATCGGCACCTACCGCGACACCAGTGCCGAGATCACCGAGCCCCTCGCCTCGTGCCTCGCCGACCTCCGCCGGCTCGACGACGCCTGCCGGCTCCGGCTCGAGGGGCTCGACGAGGCCAACGTGGAGCGCTTCCTGGTCGAGGCCACCGGCCATCCACTCGACGACGACCTCCACCGCATCGCGCTCGCCATCGCCCGGCGCAGCGCCGGCAACGCCTTCTACGTCGGCGAGCTGTGGCGCCACCTCGTGTCGACCGGTGCGGTCACACGCGATGGGAGCCGCTGGACGGTGAGTGGGCGGATCGCCGACCTCGGCGTGCCGCGCAGCGTGAAGGAGGTCGTCGGCGCCCGTCTCGATCGCCTCTCGCCACCCGCACGCGCGCTCGTCGAGCTCGCCGCCATCGCGGGGCCCCGCGTCGAGCTGCAGGTGCTGCAACTCGCGGCCGACGTGCCCCTCGAGGAGATCGCGCCCAGCCTCGACGAGCTGGTCGAAGCCGGGCTGCTCGGCGACGTGGGCGAGGTGCTCCTCACCTACCAGTTCCCCCACGCGCTGGTGCGCGACACGGTGGAGGACACGGTGTCGCCGATCGGTCGTGCCCAGCTGCACCTGCGCGTGGCGGAGGCGCTCGAGCTGGTCCACGAAGCCGACCGCCGCCCCGTGCTCGCCGAGCTGGCGCGCCACTTCACCGCCGGCGCCTCGCTGGGCGGGAGCGCCAAGGCGCGCTACTACCTGCGGCGGGCGGGGGCCCAGGCGCTGCGCTCGTCGGCCTTCGACCTGGCCATCTCGCACCTGTCCACGGCGATGGTGCTGTGCCCGCCAGGCGACCCCGAGCTGGTGGAGCTGCTGCTCGAACGTGGCACGGCCGAGGTCCGCGACGGCCGTTACACCGACAGCCTCAGCAGCTGCGCCACCGCCTTCGCCGACGCCCGCCGGCTCGACGACCCCGAGCTCATGGCCCGCGCCGCCATCGGCTTCGAGCAGGCGGTGCACATGCCCGGGCTCCCCGGCGAGCCCGCGGTCGCGATCGTGACCGAGGCCATGACCCGCCTCGGCGACGACGACGAGCTGCTGCACGCCCGGCTGCACGCCTCGCTGGCCCGGGCCTACTCCCACGCGGGCCGGTCGACCGACGCGCTGGCCGCGGTGGAGGTCGCGCTGGCCCTGGCCCGGCGGTGCAGCGACCAGGAGGCCCTCGGCGCGGCGCTCGAGGCCGCGCTCATCGCCACCACTGACCCCGAGCGGCTGCTGGGGCTCGCCGACGAGCTCGACCGCCTCGCCCTGAACAGCCCCGACCCCTGGCACAGCATGTACGCCACCAGCAACCGCCTGCGGGCCCTCATCACGGTAGGCCGCCTCGACGAGGCCGACGTAGTACTCGCGCGGCACCAGGAGGTGTCGGCCCGCGGGCGCTACGCGGCGTTCCAGTTCGTGGGGTGGGCCTTCGAGGTGGTGCTCGAGCTGGCCCGCGGCCGCTTCGTCGAGGCCGAGGCCGCCGCCGAGCGCGCCCACGCCTTCGGTGCGGCCGACCACACCCCCTTCGACGCCGGCGTGTACGGCCTGCAGATGTTCGCCCTCCGCCGCGAGCAGGGCCGGTTGGGTGAAGTCGCCCCCGTGCTCGAGCTGGTGGCCTCGCGCCAGGTCGACCAGCCGCTGTGGCGCCCCGGTCTGGCCGCCCTCTACAGCGATCTCGACATGCTCGACGAGGCCCGGCGCGAGTTCGAGGTGCTCGCCGCGGACGGCTTCGCGTCGGTACCGCGTGACTCGGTGTGGCCCGCGTGCGCCACCTTCCTCGCCGAGGTGTGCCTGCGCCTCGGTGACGTGGAGCGGGCGGCCCTGCTCTACGACGAGCTGACCCCCTACTCCGGGCGGAACCTGATGGTCGGCATGACCATCTGCTTCGGGCCGGCCGACCGCTTCCTCGCCGGGCTGGCCGCGCTGCTCGGTCGTGGCGACGATGCCGAGGGCCACTTCGCCGCCGCGGCGGACCTCGCCGAGCGCAGTGGCTCGCCGGTGTGGGCCGCGCACGTGTTGCACGACCACGCCGGCCACCTGGCGTCGCGTGGCGACCGGCAGCGCGCCGCCGAGCTCGGCGCCCGGGCCCACCAGCTCGCGGTGGTGCTCGGCATGCACGGGCTCGCCGAGGAGCCCGTGCCGGGTCCCTCCGTCGACGGGTCGGACGCCCTCGCAGTGATCGACCTCACCGCGTCTGCCCTGCCCGACGGCCTGTCCGGGCGGGAGGTCGACGTGCTGCGCCTCGTCGCCGACGGCCGCTCGAACCGCGAGGTCGGGGAGGCGCTGTTCATCAGCCAGAACACGGTCGCCAACCACGTGCGGGCGATCCTGCAGAAGACCGGCTGCGCCAACCGCGCCGAGGCCGCGGTGTACGCGGCGCGCCACCAGTTGCTCGAGCTGTAGCGTCCCGTCGTGAGGCCCGTCGGCTCGGGGTGGGAGGGTTGCGATGCGTCATGGCGGTGAGCGTGACCCGGGCACCGACAGGGCCGCGCCCCGGCTGTCGTCGCCCCTCGACCAGCTCCGTGTGCACGAGGAGGTGGTGGTCGTCGGGTCGGGCTACGGCGGCGCCATCATGGCGGCTCGGCTCGCCCGCGCCGGCAGGTCGGTGGTGGTGCTGGAGCGCGGCAGCGAGCGCCACCCCGGGGCGTTCCCCGACCACTTCACCGAAGCCGGTCGCCACGTGCAGGTGCACACCGCCCGGGGCCGCCTCGGCCCCGCCAACGCGCTGTTCGACTTTCGCGTGGCGCGCGGCCAGAGCGTGCTGGTGGGGTGCGGCCTCGGCGGCACGTCGCTCATCAACGCCAACGTCGCGCTGCGCGCAGGGGCCGACGTGTTCGACGACGTGCGCTGGCCGGAGGCGCTGCGCGGCGACGGTCGCCACCAGCTCGACCGGTACTACGAGCTGGCGGAGCACATGCTCGGCTCGCGCCGCTACCCCGAGCACACCCCGCCCACCCCGAAGATGCACGCGCTGGGCGAGGGTGCGATCGCGCTGGGCAGCGCCCTGCAGCGCCCGCCCCTGAACGTCACCTTCTCCGCAGGCCTCAACGCCGTGGGGCTGCACCAGGAGGCGTGCACGCTGTGCGGCGACTGCTGCTCGGGCTGCAACGTCGGCGCCAAGAACACCGTGCTCGCCAACTACCTCCCCGACGCGCACGCCAACGGGGCCCGCATCTTCACCGAGGTGGCGGTCGAGCGGCTGCGCCGCGACGGCGACCGGTGGCTGGTCGACCTCCAGCTCGTCACCGGAGGGCGGAGCCGCTTCGACGCGCCACCGCTCGTGGTGGCCGCCGACGTGGTGGTGCTCGCCGCGGGCACGCTCGGCAGCACCGAGATCCTGCTGCGCTCGCGCGAGGCCGGGCTGCCGCTGTCGGACCGCGTCGGGGAGCGCTTCAACGGCAACGGCGACGTGCTCGGCTTCGCCCACGACACCGACACCGACGTCGACGCAGTGGGGTGGGGGGCCAGGCCGAACGGCCATCCGATCGGCCCCACCATCGCCGGTCGCATCTCGCTGTGGGACACGAGCACCGACGACGAGGTCACCGTCGAGGAGGGCTCGATCCCCGGGGTGCTGGCGCCGATCGTGGCGCCCGCGGTCGCCGTGGCCAACCTGGCACGGCGCGACCTCGGCCCCCTGGCCCGGGTGCGGGCGGCGGCACGATCGGCCCGCAACGCCACCCGGCGCACCCTCACCTACCTGGTCATGAGCACCGACGACGGCGACGGGCGGCTGCGGTTGGGCCGGCACGGCCTCCGCGTCGACTGGCTCGACGTGGGGCGCGCCCCGGTGATCGCCTCCGACAACGCGCAGCTCCGCCGCGCGGCCGAGGCCATCGGTGGCGAGTACCTGGCCCAGCCGGCCTGGTCACCTGACGGGGACTACTCGCTCATCACCGTGCACCCCCTCGGTGGGTGCGTGATGGCCGACGACGCGGAGCGCGGCGTCGTCGACGACGTGGGCCGGGTGTTCGCCGGCCCCACGGGGGACGCGGTGCACGACGGGCTGCTGGTCGCCGACGGGTCGATCATCCCCCGGCCGCTCGACGTGAACCCCCTGCTCACCATCTCCGCGCTGACCGAGCGGGCGGCCCAGGCGCTGGTGGCCGACGGGCGCTGGTCGACCGCAGCGCCGATGGACGATGAGGACGCGTCCGGGCCGGCCCCGCCTCCGGACCGGCCCCGCGTGTCGTTCACCGAGCGCATGGTCGGCTGGATGTCGCCCCCGTCAGAGCTCACCCTGGCGCCGGCCGCGACCGGTCGCCCCGAGGGCAGCTCGCCGCTCGAGTTCGTGCTGACCATCACGTGTGAGGACGTCGACGCGCTGCTGGCCGACGCCGCCACGCCCCTGGCGCTCGTCGGCACCGTCGAGGCGCCGGCCCTGTCGCCCGAGCCGCTGCTCGTCGACGTCGGCGAGCTCCGCCTGATCGTGCCGGTCCCGGAGCAGGTCGAGACCTGGCACATGCACTACGCCATGGACCTGGTGGCCGTCGACGGCAGTCGCTACCACTTCGACGGCATCAAGGTCATCCGCCACGGGCCTGCGTGGCTGCTGTGGCGGGAGACGTCGACGCTGTACGTGACCATGACCGACGCGGACGGCGCCATCACCGGCGTCGGCGTGATCCGGATCCGTCCGGCCGACTTCGCCCGCCAGGTCAGCACCATGCGCGGCAACGCGCCGGGAGGCTCGCGCGAGTCGGCCCGCGCGCTGCTGAACTTCCAGCGGGTGTTCCTCGGCCGGCTGTTCCACGTCTTCGGTGGCCTGGCCGACGAGCTGGGCCGCTTCTCCGCGCCGCCCGACCCCGAGGAGGGGACCCGCGAGCTGCGGCTGCCCGATCCCGAGGTGTCCTGGGCGGACGGCGGCGGGACCTGGCACCCGGTCGACCTGCCCGCTGCCGCGGCCGCGGCCGGCGTGTCGACTGCGCGCCTCGTCGAGACGGGTCAGGTGCCGGTGGGTGGCGATGCCCGGCTCAAGCTGACCCGCTACAACGGCGGCCCGAAGGGGCCCGTGCTGCTGGCCCCCGGCTTCGCCATGGCGGCACGCTCCTACCTGGGGCGGACCACCGCCACCAACCTCACCGAGTACCTGTTCGAGAACGACTACGACGTCTGGCTCTTCGACTACCGGGCCAGCATCGACCTGCCGTCGTCGCACACCGACTTCACGCTCGACGAGATCGCCACCGTCGACTGGCCCGCTGCGGTCGCCGAGGTGCGCACCCGCACCGGGGCCGACACGGTGCAGCTCTTCGGGCACTGCGTCGGGTCGTCGTCGATCCTGATGGCCCTCGGCGCCGGGATGACGGGGGTGCGCTCGGCCGTGTGCTCGCAGTTCTCGCTGCACCCCCACACGTCGCTGCTCAACCAGCTGAAGTGCACCCTGCGGGTCGGCCAGCTCGCGCATGCGCTGCACGTGCGGGGCCTCGTCCCCGACGACGAGAGGAACTGGACCAACGTCGCGGCCGACGTTGCCCTCCGGCTCGTGCGCATGCCCCGGGGCGAGGCGTGCGGGCGGCCGATCTGCCGGTTCATCAACGCGGTGTACGGCTGCACCCACACCCACGCCGCCCTCGACGAGCCCACGCACCGCTCCCTCGACGACGCCTTCGGCTACGGCAACACCCGCACCCTCGAGCACCTCGCGCTGATCATGCGCCGCCGCCTCACCGTTGACGCCGCGGGCGACGACGTCTACCTGCAGCACCCGGAACGGCTGGCCGTGCCCATCCACTTCCTCGCCGGCGCGCACAACTACATCTTCAAGCCGAGCGGCACCGAGGCGACGCTGGCGTGGCTCCGCTCCCACAACGACCCCGGCCTCTACAGCTGCGCGAACCTGGCCGACTACGCGCACCTCGACGGCATCGTCGGGCGCAACGCGGCCCGCGACGTCTACCCGTCGGTGCTGGCCCACCTCGACGCGTCGAACCCTGACCCGGCCTGACCCGCACGGGTCTTCACCGCGCCGAGATCGAGCTCGTCGGCCATGGCCGTGGCCTCGGCCGTGAGCTTGGCGGCGCGGGCGGCGTCGCCCGGAGCGCCGCGCGCCGCGAGCACGCGGGCCAGCTCGATCTGCGACAGCGCGACCCACGGTCGGGCGCTCATGGCGCGGTGCCGTTCGAGGCCGACCTCGAGGTCGGCGACGGCCTCGTCCCACTCGCCGAGGACGCCGTTGAGCACCCCGCAGTGGTGCGGTACGGCGCCGAGGAAGGCGGCCACCCCGAGCACCGCGCTGTGCTCGCGGTAGGGCGCGATGAGGTCGCGGATCTGGCGGACCCGCTCGACGTCGCCGAGCAGCGCGGCGGTGGTACCCAGGCCGACGACCTCGCCCCAGAAAAGGTACCAGCGCTTCTCGGCGATGCGCTCGAGCAGGTGCGGCACCTCGAGGAGCGCCCGGGCCTGCTCGTGCTCGCCGGCCTCGGCGTGGAACCAGGCCCGGAACCCGCGGATGCTCTCCTGGCCCACCTCGTCGAGTCGGTTGCGCAGGGTGGCGGTGGTGCCCCGGAGCCCGTAGATGGGGATCTGGAGCATGAGCTGGATGTCGGACACCTGCGAGTGGTCACCGGCGAGCGTGATGGCGAGCGCCTCGTTGGCCCGCTGGCGGGCGTTCCCGTAGCGCCCCTCGAACGCGGCCACGGTGGCGTCCCACATCACCGCGATGCGCAGGTACTCGGGTTGGCGCAGGTGCTTGCCGAGCCTGCGGACCGTGGCGATCACGTCGCGGATCTCGTCCATGCGGCCACAGGCGAAGAGGCCCTGCAGCAGCAGCTTCCACCCGCTGAACGCCAGCTCGTCGTCGTTGGTGTCGTGGCTGAGCAGGATGATCTGCTCGGCGGCGGCAGGCATCGCCTCGGCATCGTCGGGACCGAGCATGGCCAGCACCGATGAGTTGAGCACCCAGCCGAGCACCGACGGGTCGCCCAGCCGCTGGGCGATGTCGACCGCCTCGTCGACCAGCGCCCGCCGTTCGTCGTAGTTGGCCACGCGGTGCAGCCACTCGGCCTGGCGCACCAGCGCGCGGGCCCGTTCGGGGGTGTCGCCGGGGAACCGGTCGGCGATGTCGCGCAGCAGCTCGACGGCCTCGGCATCGGTAGGAGGCGCCGACGGCAGCACGCCGCCGAGTGCCAGTCCGGCGCGGGCCAGCAGGTCGGGGCGGTCGCGACGGCGCGCCTCCTCGGCAGCGGTGCGGAGCAGGCGCCGCCCGGTGCCGAGCGCGCCGGCCCGGTTGTGCGCCTCGCCGGCGGCGATGAGCAGCTCGATGCGCGGTCCGCCCGGCTCGGGGTGGCGCTCGAGCACGTGCAGGGCCTGGTCGTAGTGCCGGGCGGCGTTCTCGAACGCCATCTGGTCGGTGGCCCGGTGGGCCGCGGCGGTGGCGAACTCGACGGTGCGGTCGAGGTCGTCGGGACCCGCCGCGATGCTGAGGTGGCGGGCGACGGCCGCGGGGTCGGGATCGACCCCGGCCAGGAGCGTGTCGAGCACCCGGCGGTGCAGCCGGATCCGTTGCCGGGGCGGGAGCTCCTGGTACAGCGCCTGCCGGACGAGGTCGAGCCGGAACGAGAAGGCCGCGTCGGCGTCGGGCACCCCTTCGATGAACCCGGACGCGGACGCGTCGTCGAGCAGGTCCTCGACCTCCTCCACGTCGGCATCGAGCACCGCCGCGAGGGTGGCGGCGTCGAACTCGGTGCCGACGACGGCGGCGACGCTCAACAGCTTGGCCAACCGGGGCGAGCGTCGGGCCAGCCGCCAGCGGACCACGTCGGCGATCGAGTCGGGGGTCCCCAGCTCCTCGAGGTCGGCCACCCAGCGCTCGCCGGGGCCACCGTCGAGCGGCGCGGACTCGTCGACCAGGCGCACGAGCTCGTGCAGGAAGTACGGGTTGCCGCCGCTCCACTCGTGCAGCAGCGCGAGGGAGCGCGGGGCCAGGTTGGTGGTGGACGCGCGGGAGATCAGCGACCGGGTGGACCGGGTGCCGAGGCCGCTGAGCTCGATCTGCTCGTACCCGGGCGAGCGCCGCAGCTGGGCCAAGGTGCGCGAGAGGTCGTCGACCCGGCTGACCGCCGCGGGCTGGTAGGTGGCCACGATCGCCAGCGCCGCGGCGCGGGGTGAGCGGGCCAGGTGCTGCACCATCTGCAGCGAGGACGGGTCGGCCCACTGGAGGTCGTCGAGCCAGAGCAGCACCGGCTGCGCCGAGGCGATCTGGGCCAGCCAGCTGTCGAGGGCGTCGAGCAGGCGGTAGCGGTCGGCGTCGTCGCTGCCGGGCCGGTCGGCCGTCGCGTCGGGCACGAGCGCGTCGAGATCGGGGAGCAGGTCGCCGAGCGGCACCCGCGCCCCGGTCTGGTCGGTGCCCTCGAGGTGGCGGGTGAAGGCCTCACGGAAGGCCTGGAAGTCGGTGACGCCCTCCTCGTCCCAGCCGCCCCGCAGCACGAGCCCGTCGTCGGCCACCACCTCGGCGGCCACCTCGGCCACGAGCCGGCTCTTGCCGATGCCCTCCTCGCCGCTGACCAGGACCAGGCGGCGCGCCCCGCCTGCGGCGTGCGCGAGCTCCTGTCGCAACCGGGCGAGCTCGGCATCGCGCTCGAGGATCGGGCTGGCGCGGAAGCGTTGCAGGTCGGGGGGCAGCACCGGCTGCCGCACCTCCACCGTCTGCTCGCCGGGCAGTCCGAGCGGTGCCGGGCTGGTGACGAGGATCGACACCGACGGGAGCCGTTCGAGCAGGTCGGCCACCGCGGGGGCCAGCTCGTCGCCGAGCGTGCCGTCCTCGAGCACGAGCAGTGCGGGCCGATCCTCGAGGGCGCGGGCCAGCTCTCCCGCGACCGAGGCGGCCTCGCCCGGGCTCTCGACGGCGACGCCGAGCATGGCGGCGAGCGCGGGCACCAGCTCGGCGCGCCCCCCGAGGGTGGCGAGGTCGAGGTGCCAGGCGCCGAACGGGAAGCGCTCGTCGACCGAGCGGACGACGGCGAAGGACAGGTTCACGGCCGAGCGCGCGACCGGGCTGACGACGGTGACCAGCCGGCCGCGCGAGAGGGCCTGGACGATGGCATGGAGCTCGCGGTCGCGCCCTACGGCCACGGGCCGCGACCGTGGGATGTTCCCCGCGCGGCGCGACCGCAGCGGCGGGAAGTCGCGCGGCAGGCCGGCGGCGGTGGCCTGGACGATCTGCTCGGGCGTGAGCAGATCCTTGAGCTGGTGCGCGCCGAGCTCGCGGAGCTCGATGTCGGGATCGACCGGGCCGAGCATCCCGGCAGCCGCAGCGGACATCAGGATCTGGCCGCCGTGGGCGGCCGCCATGATCCGGGCCGCACGGTTGACGACCGGCCCGAAGTAGTCGCCGTCGCGCTCGATCGCGGCACCGGCGTGCAGACCCATGCGCACCTTGAACAC
>JADGOP010000250.1 GCA_017882935.1 Actinomycetota bacterium | reverse complement strand
CCGAGCGCGGCGACGACGCCGGGCACCACCAGCCCGCCCGAGGAGTGGGCCACCACCACGATCGGGTCGGTGATGTCGGCGGCCTCGACGTCGGCCACCACCGAGGCGACCTCGTCGTCGACCGTCAGCGTGGCCAGGTCGCCTGGCTTGCCGCCACGGCCCGGCAGGTCGACCGCCAGCGCGGGCCCGTCGAGGAGCGGCACGAGGCGGTCCCAGAACCGCGCCGAGGCGCCGCCCCCGTGGATCAGCAGATAGGTCATGGTCGGCCCCCCCGGGCGATCCGTCAGCTCGCCGCGGGTGCCTGCAGCGGGTGCGGCATGCAGAGGTCGTCGAGCTCGGCGACCACGATGCGGTCGCGGTTCTCGTAGGTGATCTCGTTGGTGGGGTCGACGCGCACCTTGTACTCGCGGAAGGTGGCCTCGAGGGAGTCGTAGGCCAGCAGCCGGCCGATGAGCGGGTCGCCCAGGTCGAGGATGAGCTTGACGGTCTCGATGGCCTGCAGCGTGCCGATGATGCCCGGGAGCACGCCGAGCACGCCCGCCTCGGAGCACGACGGCGCCAGCTCGGCCGGCGGCGGCTGGGGCACCATGTCGCGGTAGGTGGGCCCACGCTTCGGGTCGAAGACGGTGATCATGCCCTCGAAGCGGAAGATCGAGCCGTGCACCACCGGGATGCCGAGCTTCACCGAGGCGTCGTTCACGAGGAACCGCGTGGGGAAGTTGTCGGTGCCGTCGACCACGATGTCGAACTGGGACAGGATGTCGACGACGTTGTCGGCACCGAGGCGCAGGTCGAAGGTGACGACGTTGACGTCGGGGTTGATCAGGGTGATGGTCTTCTTCGCCGAGTCGACCTTGCGGTCGCCGATGCGATCCATGTTGTGCAGGATCTGGCGCTGCAGGTTCGACTCGTCGACCACGTCCATGTCGATGATGCCGAGGGTGCCCACGCCGGCGGCGGCCAGGTAGAGCGCTGCGGGGCTGCCGAGGCAACCGGCACCGAGGAGCAGGACCTTGGCGTCGAGCAGCTTGAGCTGGCCCTCGACGTCGACCTCGGGGAGCAGGATGTGGCGCTGGTAGCGGTTGCGCTGCTCGGCGGTGAGCTTGCGCGGTGCCGCCCAGTCGCGACCCTCGTCCTTCCACTTGTTGAAGCCGCCCGCGACGTGGACCACGTCGGTGTAGCCGAGCTCGCCCAGGGTCTTGGCGGCGAACGCCGAGCGGATGCCACTCGCGCAGTGCACGATCAGCGGGGTCGCGCGGTCGGGCACCTTGCCCTCGATGTTGCTCTCGAGCTGCCCCCGGACGATGTGCAGGGCGCCGGGGATCGCCCCCTGCTCGTATTCCTCGGGCTCGCGCACGTCGAGCACGACCGCGCCCGGCTGCTGGCGGAGCTCGTCGGCCTCGGCCGTGTCGACCTCGCGGATCTGGGCCTTGGCGGCGTTGAGGAGCTCTCGGAAGTTCGGCATTGCAGACCCTCGGGACGATGGACGGAGCGGCACGGGAGCGGGACTCGCGCGACCGCGGTGGTCGAACAGGAAAACCCTATCCGTCGGGTCAGGATTCCGGCCACCTGTCACACCGTGGCCCGCCGGCCGGTCAGCCCACGAGCGCCGGCAGGATCTCGGAGATGGGGCCGCGGAGCACCGCATCGGCGCGGGCGTCGTACTGCGTCGGCGAGCCGTTGACGACCACCACCGGGGCACCGCCGGCCGCGGCGATCTCGGGCAGCGCGGCGATGGGGTACACGGCGAGCGTGCTGCCGACGGCCAGCAGCAGGTCGGCCTCACCGGCTGCGCGGAACGCCCGCTCGAGGTCGGCCTCGACCAGCGACTGACCGAACGAGATGGTGTCGGACTTGAGGATCCCGCCGCAGATCTCGCAGGCGGGATCGGCCTCGCCCGAGCGGACCCGGTCGAGGGCGTGCGCCATGGGCCAGCGGGTGTCGCACTGCAGACACACCACCCGATGCACGGTGCCGTGCACCTCGACGACCACGGCGGGGTCGGACCCGGCCTGCTGGTGCAGCCCGTCGATGTTCTGGGTGACGAGCAGCTGCAGGCTGCCGCGCCGCTCGAGGCCGACGAGCGCCTCGTGGCCGGCGTTGGGCGCGGCCTCCCACACCGGGTGGTGCAGCCGCCCCTGCCATGCCAGGGCCCGGACCTCGGGATCGGCGACGTAGAAGGCGATGTCGGAGGTGCGCTCGGCCTTGGGGTCCTTCGTCCACAGGCCCTGCGGGCCACGGAAGTCAGGGATGCCGCTATCGGTGGAGATGCCCGCACCGGTGAGCACCACGATGCGGCGGGCGCGGTCGACGAGGTGCCGCACCTGGCGGATCTGGTCGGGCGTGGCGGCGCCGGCGGGCTCTGCGCTCACCCGGGACACGTTAGCGGGGTGCTTCACAACTTTTCATTGCCTTTCACTCCATTCTCAGGTAGGAAAGGGCACGAAACACCTCGAGGGCGCTCCCCGCGCCGCTCCCCCGTTCCCACGCCGGCGTGCGCCGGCCCTCCCGTCCCTGGAGGACCCATGTCATCCAGTTCCCCGCCCCCCGCCCCGGTCTCCCCCGTCGGGTCCGTCGCCCTGGCCGAGCCGGTCGAGCCGCTCACCGACACCGTCCACGTGTCGGCCTGGCCCGACCCCGTCATCGACCAGGTCGGGCTCGACCCCCGCGCCGCCTACGTCGAGCAGTACTGGCTGGGCATCCTGGGCCCGTCCACCACCTGGCTGCTCCGGCGCCTCGTCACCGGGCTCGAGGAGGCCCCCGCGGGCTACGCGCTCCCCGTCTCCGACACGGCCCGCGCCCTCGGCCTCGGCACGCCCACAGGTCGCCACTCACCGTTCATGCGCTCGCTCAACCGGCTCTGCCAGTTCCGGCTGGCGCGTTGGCAGGGCGACGACCTCGAGGTGCGACGCAAGATCCCGCCCCTGTCGCAGCACCAGGTCGCCCGGCTGCCCGAGGCGCTCCAGACCCGTCACCGGGCGTGGCAGGAGCACGAGCTCTGCACACCCACCGCCGAGCAGCGCGCCAACCGGGCCCGCCGCCTGGCGCTCAGCCTGCTCGAGCTCGGGGAGGACATCGAGAGCACCGAGCGCTGGCTGCACCGCTGGAAGTTCCACCCCGCCCTGGCCCGTCAGGCCGCCGCCTGGGCCTGGGAGCGCCACCGCCAGGCCGCGGCCGCCGCGACCGAGGCCCAGGGCAAGGTCGAGGCCGCCGGTCCCACCCCCGCCTGACCGCTGCGACGGCCACGCCCCTCGTTCCGGGCAGGGCTCGTGCGACCCCCTCACGCCAAGCCCTGCCCGGAGCGGCACCGGCCCGGTCGCTCGGGTGGGACGTTCGGCCCTTCACGCGCGGCCGGTCGAGGCACACGCTGGGACAATCACCGGAGCTGTCGAGGAGGCACCATGCATCGGATGACCAGGACGACTCGGGGACTCAGGGCCGCGCTGGTCGCCTTCGGGGCGACCCTCGTGCTGACAGGCGGGGTGGTCCCCGCGGCCGTGCCCCAGGCCGGCGCCGCGGCGCCCTACTGCGGCATCACCTGGGGATCGCTGCCGCGCACCAACCCGCGGCTGGCCGCAGGCCCGATCATCAACGCCAGGGCCGGGCAGCACCCCTGCTACGACCGCCTCGTGATCGACCTGCGGACCGCGCCGGCACCCGGCTACTCCGTCCGCTACGTGAGCAAGGTGCTCACCCAGGGCTCCGGCCACGTCGTGCCCCTCCGCGGAGGGGCGTACCTGCAGATCGTCGTCCGCGCACCCGCGTACGACCTCGCCGGGCACGCCACCTACCGCCCGCCGCGCCCGTCGGAGGCCGTGGCGGTCACAGGGTTCCGGACCTTCCGCCAGGTCGCCTTCGCAGGGAGCTTCGAGGGCTACACCTCGTTCGGCCTGGGCGTGCGCGCCCGGCTCCCGTTCAGGGTGTTCACGCTCGCTGGCCCGGGGTCGCAGACCCGCCTCGTCATCGACGTCGCGCACCGCTGGTCCTGACCGATGACGGGCCACCTCCACCTCATCCCCCATGCCCGCGACCGGCCGGTGATGGCACGGTCGGCCACGACTCGGGCCGGCCCTCGCGGTCGCCTGACTCGTGCTCGCCGGGGTGGTCGCGTCGAGCGGGACGACCGCCGACGCGTTCTCGGCGATTCCCTCGGTCGTCTACCCGTACACCTGCACGACCACCTTCGCGGGCGGGGCGACGTACACGGGAGGCACCGTTGACGTCCGCCTGGCCGACACGCTCCACCAGCCCGGCGTCTACCGGTACCCGGGTGGGCCGGTCACCGCGCAGATCGAGGTGGCCGTCCCGGTCGGCGCCGCCGAGGTGACGGCCCTCAACGGCGTCCGGACGACGGACTGGACCTCGAGCAACGCCCGCATCGTCTGGGGCGGCGCCACCTCGCCCCCCACCTCGTTCTCCTGGCACGCCTACCCCTACCCGGTCTCCGATCAGGTCCCCATCGCGTTCACCACCGCGTCATTCCCGATCCCCGGGCCGGGCGATGTCGTGCCGGGGGCGCTGTCCTGGGACTTCCAGGCCAACCCCGAGGCCCACCCGGGCTTCGAGACCGGATCTGGTGGGGTTCCGCGT
>JADGOP010000249.1 GCA_017882935.1 Actinomycetota bacterium | reverse complement strand
CACCCACGGCCGGCGACGCCGCGCTGCTCGGGCCCACGGCGTCGGCCTCCGGTTCGCTCAGCACCACCTGGTACTGCGCGGGCGGGCCCAGCGGTCAGGGCGAGGGCGGGCGCACCACCTTGGTGCTCGCCAACCGCTCGCCCGTCACCAGCCGCGCCCAGGTCACGGTGTTCGGCAGCGGGGTCGCCTCGCAACGGCGCGTCGTGCAGGTGCTCGGCTCGAGCCGCCTCGAGCTGTCGCTCACCGGCATCCTGAAGGCACCCACCACGGGAGCGGTGGTCGAGGGCACCGGCGGCGGGCTGGCGGTGGCCCAGCGGCTCACCACCCCGTCCGGGGCCGACGCCACGCCGTGCGCCACCCGCGCCTCGTCGCAGTGGTACTTCGCCGACGGCAGCACGTCCGAGGGCGCCACGCAGACGATCACCCTCTTCAACCCCTTCCCCGATCCGGTCACGGCCGACGTCTCGTTCCTCACGGTCGACGGGTACCGCCAGCCACCGCCGTTCAGCGGGGTCCCCGTGCCGCCCGGTTCGGTCGTGTCGCTCGACGTCGCCAAGGTGCAGAACCGTCGGGCCTCGCTGGCCACCATCGTGAGCACGCGCACCGGCCGGCTCATCGCCGCCACCACGCAGGCGTACGACGGCACCGGGCCCAAGGGCACCAACGGGTCGTCGCCGTCGGGCATGTCGTTCACCCTCGGTGCCCCGCGCGCGGTGAGCGCGTTCGTGTTCCCGCTGGGCCTCATCAGCAAGGGACTGGGCGCGCGCGTGGCCGTGGCGAACCCGGGGCGGACCGACAGCACCGTGCGGCTCGACATCACCCTCGCCAACCCGGCCGTGAACGGCCAGCCCACGCCGATCACGCTGCAGATCCCGGCCACCTCCTCGGTCCAGCTCGGCCCGAAGGCGCTGCGCCAGATCCCGGACGGGATCCCCTTCACGGTGTACGGGCGGGTGCTGTCCGGGGGGCCGGTCACGTCCGAGCTGACCCTCGATGGCACCGACCCGGCCAGCGGCCACGGCACCACCACCATGCAGGCCAGTCCGGTGCTCGCCGCCGACTGGGTGCTGCCAGCGGGCCTCGAGCGGCCGTCGTCCGACGTCCTCACGGTGGTGTCGCCGGGCTCGGTCGCCTCGATCTCGATCACGGCCATCGACGCCGGGCGCCGCATCCTGCTCACGTCGGGCACCCTGCCGCGGGTCCCCAAGGGCGGCATCACCACCCTCGACCTGCGCAAGCTGCTCGGCACCCGCAGCGGCGCCACCCTCGTGGTCCACGCCAGCGTCCCCGTGGCGGTGGCCCGCCTCCAGTCCGGCCACGACGCCGAGGGCCTGTCCCTGGCCTCCGGCATCCCCGTCGTGACCACCGTCGGCCTCCTCCCCTGACCCCACCCCGCCGCGAATGTTCTGTGGAAAGCCCCGAAATACGGGTGCTTCTGGGGGGAACGAGCGCAGGCGGCCCTCGCGCCTGCTGAAGCAAACCGGAAAAGTGCCCGTAAACCGGGGCTTCCAACAGAACATTCGGAGGCCCGCGGTGGAGCTAGGTTCACGCCTTCATGGCTGTCTGCCCGATCTGCTCCTCGACGGACTTCCGCCCACGGCGCACCGCCGGCACCCTGACGCTCGGCGAGTGCCGCGGCTGCGCGCTGGCCTACGCCGACCCGCTCGAACCGGCCGACGACGAGACCGTGGCCGAGGCGGAGAGCTCGGTCACCGACAGCGGGTACAACGACGGCATGCGGTGGCACTTCGAGAGCCGCGTCGACGAGGCCCGGCAGCTGGCCCCCAACCGCCTGGCCCGCTACACCGACCTGCTCGGGCACGCGCCCCGCGAGCTGCTCGAGGTCGGCTGCGGCACCGGGGCGTTCGGTCCGGCCTACGGCGAGCTGGGCATCCGCTGGCAGGGCGTGGAGCTCAACCCCGAGAGCGTGGCGTTCGCCCGGGAGCACTCGCTGCACGTCGAGCAGGGCGACTTCCTGCGCTACGAGGGCCCGCCTGTCGACGTGGTGGTGGCCTCGCAGGTCCTGGAGCACGTGCTGGCGCCGCGGGCGTTCCTCCGCAAGGTGGCTGCGGTGCTGCGCCCGGGCGGCCTGCTGCACCTCGACGTGCCCAACCACGGCGGCCTCGCCGCCCGGATCCGCACCCTGCCGGGCGTGGGGGAGGGGGAGTTCGGGTTCGTCCAGCCGCCGTACCACCTGCTCGCGTACCGGCGGGCCACGTTGCGGACGCTCCTCGAGGACGAAGGCTGGCGCATCGAGGTGCTGCGCTCGGTGGGGAACGACGACCACACCTACGGGCAGCTCACCACCGGGGCCATGAGCAGTGGGCAGCGCCTGGCCCTGCTGGCCGCGGGCCGGGTGGGCCTGGGCAGCCTGCTGGTCGTGGTGGCCTCCCGACGCGGGCCAGACTGACGGCGTGACGCCGTTCCTCATCGCCGCGGCCCTCGTCGTCGTCGCCGTGGCCGTGGCACTGGTCCTCCAGCGCCGCACCGACCCGGGCGGACCGGCGCAGGGGGCCTCGTGGACGGTCCCAGCCCAGCTGCACCGCCCCGACTTCGCCCGTCCCGACGCCCCCTGGCTGGTGGTGGTGTTCTCGTCGGCGACCTGCGGCACGTGTGCCGACACCTGGGAGCGGGTGCGGCCCCTCGAGAGCCCCGAGGTCGCCACCGACGACGTCTCCTACCAGGAGCGCCGGGAGCTGCACGATCGCTACGGCATCGACGCGGTGCCGACGGTGGTCGTCGCCGACGACGAGGGCGTGGTCCGGGCCTCGTTCCTCGGCCAGCCGACGGCGGCAGAGCTGTGGTCGGCGCTCGCCGGGCTGCGCGACGAGGACGGCCGCGGTGACGGGAATGGCGACGGCGGCGACGCGTCCGACGACGCGGCCCCACCCAGCTCCTGAGTCGACCC
The DNA here is from genome assembly GCA_017882935.1 of Actinomycetota bacterium. Taxonomy (GTDB): domain Bacteria; phylum Actinomycetota; class Acidimicrobiia; order Acidimicrobiales; family Iamiaceae; genus JADGOP01. The sequence goes on along the minus strand of JADGOP010000249.1, from coordinate 1,687 downwards.
GGTCGCCGCAGGACGACCGCCCCGGGTCAGTGGGCCGGGGTCAGGTGGCCGGCGGGGGCGTGGCGCCGTGGCGGTGGGCCCACACCGCGGGCCGGTCGTCGTCGGCGGTGGTGGGCTCGGCGTCGCTGGCGTGGGCCGGCTCGGACTGCGGTGCCGGCTGCTCGGCACCCGCAGGCTCGGTGACGGGCACCGCGCGGGGCTCGGTGGAGCCGGGATAGGGCGAGCGGGTGAGGCCGGCCGCGCTGGGCACCGACGCGCTGGAGTCGCCACCGCCGGTGCCGGGACCACCGGTGGGCAGTCCGCCGCCGCCACCCGAGCTGCCGCCGGAGCGACCGAGCTCGACGAGGCGGACGACTTCGGCGCCGTCGATGGTCTCGTGCTCGAGCAGGCCGCGGGCCACGAGGTCGAGGCTGTAGCGGTAGTCGGTGAGGATGGCCCGGCAGCGGTCCTCGCAGGAGCGGAGGATGTGCTCGACCTCTTCGTCGATGACGCGGGCGGTCTCGTCGCTGTACTCGCGGGTGTGCATGAGGTCGTCGCCCAGGAAGACCTGCTGCTGGCTGCCCCAGGCCATGGGCCCGATGCGGTCGCTCATGCCGAACTCGCGCACCATGCGGCGGGCGAACTCGGTTGAGGTGACGAGGTCGTTGCTGGCGCCCGACGACATCACGCCGAACACGAGCTGCTCGGCGATGCGGCCACCCATGGCGACCACGATGCGCTCCTCGATCCAGTCCTTCTCGTAGCTGTGCCGGTCTTCCTCGGGCAGCTGCATGGTGACGCCGAGGGCCATGCCCATGGGGAGGATGGTGACCTTGTGGATGGGGTCGGCGTTGGGGAGCACCGCGGCGCAGACGGCGTGGCCGCCCTCGTGGTAGGCGGTGAGCTCCTTCTCGCGCTCGGACATGGCGAGCGACTCGCGGCGCTGACCCATGAGCATGCGGTCGCGGGCGTAGTCGAAGTCGGCCATGGTGACGAGGTTGCGGTCTTCGCGCACGGCGTGCAGGGCGGCCTCGTTGACGAGGTTGGCCAGGTCGGCGCCGCTCATGCCGGGCGTGCCGCGGGCCACCACCGACATGTCGACGTCGGAGCTGACGCTCTTGCCCTTGGCGTGGACGTTGAGCACCGCGAGGCGCTCGCTCAGCTCGGGCAGCGGGACGACGACCTGGCGGTCGAAGCGGCCGGGGCGCAGCAGGGCGGGGTCGAGGATGTCGGGGCGGTTGGTGGCCGCGATCATCACGATGCCCTCGGTGGCCTCGAAGCCGTCCATCTCGGACAGCATCTGGTTGAGCGTCTGCTCACGCTCGTCGTGCCCGCCGCCGAGCCCGGCGCCGCGCTTGCGGCCGATGGAGTCGATCTCGTCGACGAAGATGATGGCCCGGCCCATCTTGCGGGCGGTCTGGAACAGGTCGCGCACGCGGCTGGCGCCGACGCCCACGAACATCTCCATGAAGTCGGAGCCGGTGACCGAGAGGAACGGCACCCCGGCCTCGCCGGCGACGGCCCGGGCGATGAGGGTCTTGCCCGTGCCCGGGGGGCCGACCAGCAGCACGCCCTTGGGGATGCGCGCCCCGATCTGGCCGAAGCGGTCGGGGAACTTGAGGAAGTCGACGACTTCGCGGATCTCCTGCTTCACGCCCTCGTAGCCGGCCACGTCGGCGAAGGTGGTGCCGGGGCGCTCGCTCGAGTA
>JADGOP010000248.1 GCA_017882935.1 Actinomycetota bacterium | reverse complement strand
CGCTCCGCTTCGATCCGCTCGGCCTCCAACCGCTCGGCCTCTAGGCGCTCCGCTTCGATCCGCTCGGCCTCGAGGCGCTCCGCCTCCAACCGCTCGGCTTCGAGGCGCTCGGCCTCCTCGGCGCGCAGCACGTGCACGCGCTCGATGACCACGTCGGGCTTCCAGGACGAGAGCACGCCGGCGGGGTGGGTGCCGTAGGGGTCGAGCTCGAACTCGCCCTCGTCCCACTCGAGGTACACGCTCAACGTGGCCGCCGTGGCGTCGAGGAGGTACGCGTCGATGGCGTCCTCGTCGATGGTGAGGTCGGTGTCGAGCGCCCGCGCGAGGTACAGCCCATCGGCACCGGGCACCCCGTGGGTGTCGACCTGCTCCTGCGTGAGCACGCCGTTGGCCACCAGGCGCGACTCGAGCGGCGGGTCCTCGGGGCGCTCCGCGTAGTAGATGTCGCCCTCGACGAGGAAGATGCGCCCCGGCAGTGCCCCGGTGAGCTCGAGCACGCCGTTGATCCGCTCTCGGGCCGCGTCGGTGAGCAGCGCCTCGACCGAGTAGGTGCTCAGTGGGCCCCGACGCATCATGTTGCAGTCCCCCGATCGCCACGATCACCCGACTCCGCACTACCTGGAACCGGGTGTCGCACCCTCACCGCTCCCGACGAGCCGATCCCTCACTGCAATCGGCACGGCGGAGGCGGTCCTTGAACGCCACAGCTTCGACCACACCGTGACTGGTCGCCAACGTAGCGGTCCGGCCCACCCCGGTGCCGATCCAGCGGCCCCGCCCGGCGGGCAGACGCGCCGGTGGCCACCCGAAGGTGGCCACCGGTGTCGTGCTCGTTGGGGGCGCCGTGGCGGCGCCCGACCGCTGCGGCGCTCCTACAGCGCGGCGCTGCAGATGGTGTCGGTGATGAGCCGGGTCACGATGTAGGGGTCCATGTTGGCGTTGGGCCGACGGTCCTCGATGTAGCCCTTCTTGTCGATCTCGACCTGCCACGGGATGCGCACCGAGGCGCCACGGTCGGACACGCCGTAGCTGAACTCGTTCCACGGCGCCGTCTCGTGCGAGCCGGTGAGGCGCAGCTCGATGTCGTGGCCGTAGTGCTTGACGTGCAGGTCGGCCTTGGCGGCCAGCGCCTCGCAGGCGGCGATGACGGGGTCGTAGCCCTCGCGCATCTGCTTGGTGGAGAAGTTGGTGTGCGCCCCGGCACCGTTCCAGTCGCCGGCGACCGGCTTCGGGTCGAGCGTGGCGGCCACGCCGTAGTCCTCGGCGATGCGGTAGAGCAGCCAGCGGGCGAGCCACAGGTGGTCGGAGGCCTCGAGGGGGCCCGCCGGGCCGATCTGGAACTCCCACTGGCCGGGCATGACCTCGGCGTTGATGCCCGAGACCTTCAGGCCGGCCTCGAGGCAGGCCTCGAGGTGGGTCTCGACGATCTCACGACCGAAGACCTCGTCGGCGCCGACGCCGCAGTAGTAGATGCCCTGGGGGGCCGGGAAGCCGCCGACCGGGAACCCGAGCGGGGCGCCCGTCTTGAAGAAGGTGTACTCCTGCTCGATGCCGAACCACGGCTCGAAGTCGGCCGAGTACTTGTCCTCGACCTCACGCAGCAGGGCGCGGGTGTTGGTCTTGTGCGGGGTCATGTCGGTGTAGAGCACCTCGGCCATGACGAGCACGTCGTCACCCCCGCGGATGGGGTCGGGCACCGACAGGACCGGCTTGAGCACGCAGTCGGACGCCTTGCCGGGCGCCTGGTTGGTGCTCGATCCGTCGAAGCCCCAGATCGGCAGCTCGGCGCCGTCGTCGAGGATCCGGGTCTTGGACCGGAGGCGAGCGGTGGGCTCGGTGCCGTCGATCCAGATGTATTCGGCCTTGTAGGTCACGGGTGCTCCAGTTGCCAATCGGTGCGGAAGGGTGAGGCGCTGGCGGCCCAGGGTCCGGCCATGCCAGCAGAGAGGCTGTCAGGCCGCCGTTTCGCTGTCATATCGGACTTGTGAACGGCGTGTGAACTGGCTGCTCGAGCGTCCGGTACGGGCGTGGCCGGGTGCCATCATGGCACCTGTGGAGCCCCAGACCGACTACGTCCTGCGAACTGTGGAAGAACGCGGCGTGCGCCTCATCCGCCTCTGGTTCACCGATGTCCTCGGTCAGCTGAAGTCGTTCGCGATCAGCCCCGCCGAGCTCGAGAACGCGTTCGACGAGGGCATGCAGTTCGACGGCTCGGCCATCGACGGCTTCAGCCGGGTGCAGGAGAGCGACGTGCTCGCCCGCCCCGATCCCAACACCTTCGAGCTGCTGCCGTGGACCGACAGCGAGGAGACCTCGGCGCGGATGTTCTGCGACATCGAGAGCCTCGACGGCACGCCGTTCGCCGGCGACTCGCGCCAAGTGCTCAAGCGCAACCTCGACCGGGCCCACGAGCGCGGCTTCACCTTCTTCGTCGCCCCCGAGATGGAGTTCTTCTACTTCGCGCACGGCGACGCCTCGAAGCCCCTCGAGCCGCTCGACCGCGGGTCGTACTTCGACCTCACCACCGCCGACGTGGCCTCCGACCTCCGCAAGCGCACCATCCACGCCCTCGAGGCCATGGGTATCCCCGTCGAGTACAGCTTCCACGAGGACAGCCCCAGCCAGCACGAGATCGACCTGCGCTACACCGACGCGCTGAGCATGGCCGACAACGTCATGACCTTCCGGCTCATGGTCCGCGAGATCGCCCTCGAGCGGGGCGTCCACGCCACCTTCATGCCGAAGCCCATGACCGGCGTGCAGGGCTCGGGCATGCACACCCACCTCTCACTCTTCGCGGGCGACGAGAACGCCTTCCACGACCCGACCGACCCGTACCACCTGTCGAAGACGGCCCAGTGCTTCATCGCCGGCGTGCTGCGCCACGCGCCCGAGATCACCGCGGTCACCAACCAGCTGGTGAACTCCTACAAGCGGCTCATCGTCGGCACCGAGGCCCCGGCCCACGTGTCGTGGGCCCGCAACAACCGCTCGGCCCTGGTGCGCGTCCCCATCACCAAGTCGGGCAAGGAGTCGGCGGTGCGCATCGAGTACCGCTCCCCCGACCCTGCCTGCAACCCCTACCTGGCCTTCGCCCTCATCCTCGCCGCCGGGCTCAAGGGCCTCGACGAGGGCTACGAGCTCCCCCCCGAGGCCACGATCAACCTCTTCGAGCTCGACGCCCACGACCGCGCGGCCGCCGGCCTGGTGGAGCTGCCGCAGTCGCTGTCGGAGGCGCTCGACGCCATGGAGCGGTCCGAACTGGTCCGCGAGACGCTGGGCGAGCACATCTTCCCCTGGTTCCTCCGCAACAAGCGGGCCGAGTGGGCCGACTACAAGGCGCAGGTCACGCCCTTCGAGCTCGACCGCTACCTCGGGTCCTGGTAGGTCCCACCGCAGGCCGGGCCGGCCCGCGCGACTTTCTTGCGCGCAGGGCCCGAAATGCGAGACTGATCCGATGGAGCCACTGCTCGTGTACCCCGACCCGGCACCGCCGGAGCTCGCGCGGGCACTCGACCTCGGGTCCTACACCTGGAAGGCCGTCAGCGACGAGCACGGCGCGGCAGCCGCCGAACCCGAGGACGGGTGGAGCGGCGCGGTCGTCGTCGTCGACACCGACCCCGACGGCGCCTTCTCGCTGTGCCGCGCGCTGCGCAAGCGCGACGTGCCCGTCAGCCCGCTGCTCCTACTCGTCACCGGCACCCACCTGCCGGATCTCGAGCTGCGCGACAACCTCTTCGACGACTTCTGCCTCACCCCGTTCCACCCCACCGAGCTCGAGGCCCGGTTGCGCCACCTCTTCTGGCGCACGGGCACCGGGTCGCGCCCGGAGCTGGTCGAGTACGGGCCGCTGGTGCTCAACCTCGAGACCTACCAGGCCGCCATCGACGCCCACCCGGTCGACCTCACCTACATGGAGTACGAGCTGCTCAAGTTCCTTGCGCAGCACCCCGGCAGGGTGTTCACGCGCGAGACGCTGCTCAGCCGGGTGTGGGGCTACGAGTACTACGGCGGGGCGCGCACGGTCGACGTGCACATCCGCCGGCTGCGGGCGAAGCTCGGCGAGGAGCACGCGGGCCTCATCAGCACCGTGCGCTCGGTGGGCTACCGCTTCGGCCAGTCGCGCTGGGGCTGAGCGCCGCAGCACGAGCCGCCGGTGCCTCCTGCGAGAGGCACCGGGGCCCACACTCAGGCGGGACGCCCGTCCTGCGCCTGGTCGCCCTTCGGGCCGGCCACGACCTCGAACTCGACGGCCTGACCCTCTTCGAGGCTGCGGTAGCCACTCATCTGGATCGCAGAGTGGTGCACGAACACGTCGGACCCCTGCTCGCGGGCGATGAAGCCGAAACCCTTCTCGTTGTTGAACCACTTGACGGTGCCGGTCGCCATGACGACCCCTTTCTTCTGCCGCTGGGTCGCCAGTCCGCGCCCTGCTCTGCCGTGAAGCGCGAGACAGTAGCGGCTACCACGACAGTCGTGAAGGCCCGAGATGGGTCGGCACGGCATCGCCATCTCGACGCGGCGTCGCGACGAGGTCGTACGAAGACGAGCGGATAGGCGGTCGCGGCGCAGCCGCCCGTGACCTGTCCGCCCGTCTGACCCAGCACGCACT
>JADGOP010000247.1 GCA_017882935.1 Actinomycetota bacterium | reverse complement strand
AGCAGGCCCAGCTCGAAGCGCGACACCGCAGTGTGTGGGGCGAGCCGCTCGATGGCCTGGTGTCCCGCTGCGCTGGCGTAGCGGACCGCGTCGCGAGGGTCGCCGTCGGCGGCCGCCTCGCTGTAGTGATGGGCCAGGGCGTCGAGCACTCGGCCCTCGTCGTCGCCCGCGCGGGAGCGGATGGCCTCGGCGATGGCGCGGTGACGGGTGGTGCGTGACGCGGGGCCGAGGGAGGCCGCCAGCTCGGACCGCACGAGGTCGTGGCGGAAGGTGAGCTGCTGGTCGCGGGCCACCAGCAGCCCGGCCCGCTCGGCGGCGTCGAGGGCGTCACCGATGGTCTCGATGGGGGCCGCGGCCACGCGGGCCACCAGGTCGATGTCGACCCGACGGCCGATGAGCGCGGCGGTGACGAGCGCGTCGCGGCTGGCCGGGGCGAGGGCCTCGACGCGGGAGCGGACCAGGGCCTGCGCGGTGGACGGCACTGCGAGCGGCTCGCGGGCGCTGGCGGCGTCGTCGATGGTGCGCGCGAGCTCGACCACGAAGAAGGGGTTGCCGCCCGTGGCCTCGCGCAGCGTCTCGGCCAGCTCGGGGTCGCGCGGCGCCACGGACTGGTCGGCGAGCACCTCACCCACCTCCTCGACCGTGAAGCCTCCGAGGGGCAGCTCGTCGGCGAGGCGCTCGCGGTGGAGGTGGTCGAGAAGCGTCCGCACGTGGCCCGAGGAGTCGGCGTCGGTGTCGCGCACCGTTGCCAGGATCAGCAGTCGGGTGGCGGTGTCGGCGCGCAGCAGGTGCTCCGCGAGGCGGAGCGTGGAGCGGTCGGCCCACTGGAGGTCGTCGATGACCAGCACCAGCGGCGCGATGGCGGTGATGTGGGCCACCAGCGCGGCGACGGACTCGAAGAGGAGGTAGCGGTCGACGCGGTCGGAGCCGCTGCGGCGCTCGGGCCCGTCCCAGCTGTCGTCGGGGTTGGCGCGACGGTCCCACGCCGCCGCGGTGACTGCGGGGTCGACGTGTCCCGGCTCCGCGCCGAGGCGGGCAGCCCGGGTGGGCAGCAGCGCGGCCAGCCGCGACGCGTGGCTGCCGAGCGCCGCCAGGTCGGCGTCGGACAGGGCGTCGACGATGCGACCGAACGCCTCGACGAAGGGCTCGAAGGGGAGCACCGGCTCGAGCGAGCAGCGGCCCGCGGCCAGCACGGCGCCGTCGAGGGCCATGCGGCCGGCGGCTTCCATCACCAGCCAGGACTTGCCGATGCCGGGCTCGCCGGCGGCGACGACCAGCGAGACCTCACCGTCGGACACCGACTTCCAGGTCACCGCGAGCCGGTGCAGCTCCTCGTTGCGGCCGACGAACCCGCGGCTGGTGGGTCGCCACCAGCGGGGGAGCGCAGGGACGATGGCCGCGCGCTCGTCGGCCACGTCGAGCCCGTCGTCGGCATCGGAGTCGGGGCCGCCGAGGTCACCGGACGGCGGCGCGGTGCCGTTGGGCTCGGTGATCACCGCCACAGGTGCGAGACCGGCCACCTCGAGCACCGCCGTGTCGTGGCGGAGGATCGCGTCCTCGATCGAGCGGAGGCGCGGCGACGGTTCCAGCCCGACGTCGGCGAGCAGCTCTCGCACGTCGTTGGCGCGCCGGATGGCGTCGGTCTGGCGTCCGGCGCGGTACAGGGCCACGAGGAGGTGCTCCCACATGCGCTCGCGCAGCGGGTGGGCAGCGACCAGCTGCTCGAGCTCGGGGACCAGGCCGGTGGCTCCGAAGCCGAGGTCGGCCGTGATGCGGTCCTCGAGCACAGCCAGGCGCATGGCCTCGAGGCGGTCGGCCTCGCGCTCCGCGAACGGCTCGTAGGCGAACTCCGCCAGCGCGGGGCCGCGCCACTCGGCCAGGGCGGCATGGAGGTGTTCGCGAGCCAGGCCCGGGTCGCCGGCGGCGAGCGCCTCGCTGCCCGACCGGGCGGCCGCCTCGAAGTGACGGGCGTCGAAGGTGTGCTCACCGAGCACGAGCACATAGCCGGGTGCCCGACGCACGAGGAGCGTGGGCGGCTCACCGGTGAGCCGCGCGGGCTCGAGCACGCGCCGCAGTCGGGCCACCGAGCTGTGGAGGCTGGCATCGGGTCGCGCCGGGGGCCCCGTGGGCCACAGGGCGTCGATCAGCGCGTCGACCGACACGGTCTCGCCCGCGCGCAGCAGCAGCACCGTGAGCAGGGCCCGGTCCTTGCGCTTGCCGAGGGGGAGCGCCGTGCCGGCGGGGTCGATCACCTCGATCGGACCCAGGATGCCGAACTTCACCGGATGGACCCCTCCCTTGGCCGCCACCAATGTCGCTGACCCGACCCGCCGCGGGAAGTCGCCTGAGTGTACGAGACCGAACCGGGGAACGGCGAGGAAAATCTGGGCGAGCGCTGAGGGGGCGGGCCGCGGTCAGCCCGCTGCCGCGACCCACGCGTCGACGAGGTCGCCCAGGATCGGCAGGGTCACCGCCCCCGAGCCGAGCACGGTGTCGTGGAAGCCCTTGATGTCGAAGCGTTCGCCGAGCTGCTCCTTGGCCCGCTCACGGAGCCGGAAGATCTCCCGCTGACCGACCTTGTACGCCAGGGCCTGGCCCGGCAGGCCGATGTAGCGGTCGATCTCGACGGTGACCTCCTCGACCGAGACCGGGGTGTTCTCGGCCATGTAGTCGATGGCCTGCTGGCGGCTCCACCCCAGGGCGTGCAACCCGGTGTCGACCACCAGGCGGCAGGCGCGCCACGAATCCGCGGCGAGCATGCCGATGAGGTCGAGGTCGGACACGTAGAGGCCCATCTCGTCGGCGAGGCGCTCGGAGTAGAGGCCCCAGCCCTCGACGTAGGCGGTGTTCGACAGCGAGAAGCGCTGGAACTGCGGCACGTCGGTGAGCTCGTTGGCGATGGCGATCTGGAGGTGGTGGCCGGGGATGGCCTCGTGGTAGGCGACCGACGCCGCCTCGTAGCGGTTCTTCTGCGCCGGCTCGTGGGTGTTCACGAAGTAGGTGCCGGGCCGTGAGCCGTCGCCCGCCGGGGGGAAGTAGTAGGCCGCCGGCGAGTCCGCGGCGAGGTACGCAGGCACCTCCTCGATGGCACACGGCGACTGCGGGAGCTTGCCGAACCAGGCGGGCATCGCCTCGGTGGCGAGGGCCAGGCCGCGGCGGGCGTCGTCCATGATCTCGTCGGCCGTGTCGTAGCGCAGCGCCGGGTCGCTGCGGAGCCGCTCGAAGATGACGGCCAGGTCGCCCGTGCCGAAGAGGCGCGAACCCACCTCGGCGTAGTCGGCGGGCAGCCGGACGTGCACCTCGTCGAGTCCGATCTGGTGGATCTCGGCCGGCGACAGCTCGAGCGTGGTGTGGTGGCGCACCAGGCTGGCGTAGATGGCGTCGCCGCCCGGCAGCCAGCTGAGGCCGGCACGGTCGTCGGGGCGGGCGACCGGCAGCAGCTCGTCGGCCAGGCGGCCGCGGTACGCCGCGAACGCGGGGCGGATCTGCTCCTCCACCACCGCCCGCAGCTCGTCGCGCCAGGCGTCCTCGCCGGCCCACGGGGAGGGCGCGTTGTAGGCGAAGTTGGCGAACACGTCGTCGGCGAGGGGGGTGTCGAGGTAGCCGTCGATGACGTTGAGCGAGCGGTCGATGCACACCCGTGCCGGCGTGCGTCCCGCGGCTGCGCCGGCAACGAAACGGTCGCAGGCGGCGTCGAGCAGGGCGGGGATCTGGCGGAAGCGGTCGACGATGCGATGCGCGTGGTCGGGCTCGCCGACGCTGAGCACGCCGTTGGTCTGCAGGAGGTCGACGTGGACGCCGGCCATCTGGTCGGAGCGCAGCTCGACGAGGCCCTGGTCGATGGCGTCGATCGCGTCGGTGGTCTCGCCGAGGAGCAGGCCCCGGATGACCCGGTCGGCAGGCGACAGGTCGGCGGCGTCGATGGCCTCGAGGCGCCCCTTGAGGTCGGCCCACTGGGTGCGCTGGCGCTGCTCGGCCTCGGCCGTGACATCCTCGATGCGGTCGTCGTAGCGGTGGTCGCCGACGAAGGTGGCGAACGAGGGGCTGGCCTCGAGCAGCGCCTCCCAGAACTCCTCGGCCAGCGCTCGGACGTCGTGGTTCGTCATGGCGGCGACCCTACCGGCGGAGGTCGATCAGGTGTCGGCCCAGCGGTTGGCCGTGAGCCGGAAACCCTCGGGCAGCGGCTGCATCGCCTCGAACAGGCGCACGTAGCCGGTGCGGGCGATGCGCCAGGCGCCGGACGCGTCGCGGCGGTAGCGGTCCTCGTAGAAGGTGGCGCCGGTGATCATCAGCCGGTCCTTCCAGAGGATCACCTTGTCCTCGAGCGCCCAGGTGCCGCTCGCCCCGTGGCCACCCGGGTCGATGTCGATCTCGGGGTGGTGGCAGTGGTGCATGGTGATGAGCTCGGGGCCGAGCGACTTGCGCATGTAGGCGACGATGTCGTCGCGTCCCGAGAACGACAGCCGCTCGCCGTACTCGGCCTGGCAGTCGGGCTCGAGGCAGTCGGCGAACTCGTCCCACCGCTTCAGGTCGAGCGTGCGGAGGTAGCGGTGCTTGAGCCGCTTGATCTCCTCGATGGCGACCAGATCCATGCTGTCCCCCTGTGGTGTCCCCGGTGGCGGGGTCGGCGCCGCCCGGCGACGT
>JADGOP010000246.1 GCA_017882935.1 Actinomycetota bacterium | reverse complement strand
TGTACTGGGCCGGGAGCGCCGGGACGATCAGCGTGATCAGCCCTGCGTCCGACGTGGTGGCCTGGGTGGTGGGCGTGGTGTCGCCCGTGGTCCCGGCGCTGGTCTGGCCAGGCTGCGGGATCGAGTTGGCACCCACGGCCAGGACCTCGGCCTTCTGGTACACGTAGCGGGCCTGGCGGCAGAAGAGCACGTCGTCGGCGCTCACGCCTGCCGGCAGCGGGACCGAGCCACAGTTGTTGGTGGTGGAGGACGACCCGGTGTCGCCGGCGCTGACCTCCTGCACCTTGGTGGCCATGATGTTCACGTAGTCACCGGGCACGATGAGCCCGGCCACGCCGCGGACCTGGTCGACCTGGATGGTGATCGCCACCTGGTCGGTGCCACGGATCTGCTTGAGCTGGCTCGACAGCGAGAAGGTCGAGGTGCTCGGGTCGACGAAGTTGCCGTTCACGATGATCTGGTTCTTGGAGAGATCGGCCACGGCCACCTTGTTGGTGATCTGGTCCATGCTCGTGATGGCGTTGTTCGGGTAGAACTGGCGAGGGATCTCGCTCTGGACGATGAGACCCTTGGTCTCCTGCCCATAGGTGCCCTTCGGCACGGGGTTCTGCACGACGTACACCGTCACCTTCTGGGCGTTGCCGTACGCCTTGTCCTTCAGGCTGTTCACGTACTGGTACAGCACGAACACCGCGACGGCAGCGAGGAGTGCTGCAACGATCAGGATCAGGGGCTTCCGCGAATTCAACGCGTCCCTCGCTTCGTCAAGGCCCACCCCTCTTTGCGGGAGTGAGTGAGCGCCTTACACAACGCATGTTCTTTCGGCTGCTCCGGGCCAGGCTTGAATGGCTCGCACCGGATTTCTCCGATGCGGGCACCGGCTTCCCCACGCGCCGGTGCCCCGCCCAGGTGGGCGGGGCACCAGAAGCGCAGGATGTGCGGGGTACCCCGCGGCCCTGAGGCGTCAGCTCTCGGTGGCGGCGTCGGCGACCGGCGCCTCGGCAGCTTCGGCGACTGGCTCCGCGGCGACCGGCTCCGCGGCGACCGGCTCCGCGGCGACGGGCTCCGTGGCCGGGGCCGCGGCGACCGCGGCGCCCTCGACCACCGGTGGGGCACCGGGCGGCGTGGGGGCCGAACCGGGGACGGCTTCGCCCGCCTCGGCGTAGTAGTCGGCCCAGGCCTCCTCGGCACCGGTGTCGGAGCTCCCGATGTAGTTGCCCTCGTCGTCGTAGGCGTGCTCGCCGAAGTGCTCCTGGTACTCGGAGGCGACGACACCACCTTCGGCGGCCTGCTTGATCGACAGGCTGATGCGGCGGCGCTGGAGGTCGAGGTCGATGATCTTGACCCACAGCTCCTCGCCGGGGGTGACGACCTGCTCCGGGAGGTCGACGTGGTGCGCCGACATCTCCGAGATGTGCACCAGGCCCTCGATGCCGTCGCCGACCTGCACGAACGCACCGAAGGGCACCAGCTTGGTGACCCGGCCGTAGACCAGCTCGCCGACGCGGTGACCGGTGGCGAACTCCTGCCACGGGTCCTGCTGGGTGGCCTTGAGCGAGAGGCTGATGCGCTCGCGGCTGAGGTCGACGTCGAGCACCTGCACCTCGACCTCGTCGCCCACGTTCACCACGGAACCGGGGTGGTCGACGTGCTTCCAGGACAGCTCCGACACGTGGATGAGGCCGTCCATGCCGCCGAGGTCGACGAACGCGCCGAAGTTGACGACCGACGACACGACGCCCTTGCGGGTCTCGCCGGGCTTGAGGTTCTCGAGGAACTCCTCACGCTGCTCGCGCTGGGTCTCCTCGAGCCAGGCCCGACGCGACAGCACGACGTTGTTGCGGTTCTTGTCGAGCTCGATGATCTTGGCCTCGAGCTGGCGGCCGACGTAGGGCTGCAGGTCGCGGACCCGGCGCAGCTCGACGAGCGAGGCGGGCAGGAAGCCACGGAGGCCGATGTCGAGGATGAGGCCACCCTTGACGACTTCGATGACCGGGCCGGACACCACGCCGTCCTCTTCCTTCTTCTTCTCGATGTCGCCCCAGGCACGCTCGTACTGGGCACGCTTCTTCGAGAGGATCAGCCGGCCGTCCTTGTCCTCCTTCTGGAGGACGAGGGCCTCGATGTGGTCGCCGAGGCTGACGATCTCGTTGGGGTCGACGTCGTTGCGGATCGACAGCTCACGCGACGGGATGACGCCCTCGGACTTGTAGCCGATGTCGAGCAGGACCTCGTCCTTGTCGACTCGCACGACGCGCCCCTCGACGATCTGGCCGTCTTCGACGTCGACCAACGTGGCACCGACGGCTTCGTCGAAGGACACGTCGAGATCGTTGGCGATGATCTGGCGAGGGATGTAGCCGTCGAGGTCGTCTTCGACGGTGATGGTCGGCTGGTCGGACAAGGGATTGGCTCTTCTTCAATAGAGGGACGGGGGAAGCGGGCAACCCGGGACCGGGCGCACAGCGCGCAAACGCTAGCAGGTGGATCTCTGACGGCTCCCAGCCGTGCGGGCGCCCTACCGGGAGGGGCGGTGGGCGACGACGAGGAACTCGGGATGGTCGAGATCGGGCTCGGCGCGCTCGTAGCGCCCTGGGGTCACCGACCAGATGGCCTCCACCTCCAGGCCGCTCGCCGCGGCGAGGAGCCGGAGCTCACGCGGGGTGAAGCAGGTGGTCCAGAGGTCGTGCTCGGCCTCGCTCCCCTGCTCGTCGCGCACGGTGGTCCGCTCGTGGTTCACGCCGCAGTTGGTGTCGAAGGCGTCGGTGTCCTCGAGGTAGCGCACCTGGAAGTACGCGGAGAAGGCGCTCACCGCGGTGACGCCGCCCGGGCGCAGCGCGCGGGCGATGCCGTCGAGCACGGTCTGGTCCGGGTCGAGCGATGCCGGAGGACCGTCGCCGGGAGCCGCGGCCGGGCCGCCCGCGAGGCCGAACGCGCCCTGGCACAGCGAGATCGCGGCGTCGAACTCGGCCTCGAACGGGAGGGCGCGGGCGTCGAGCCGCTCGAAGCGCGCCGGGTGGCCGGCCGGCGTGGCCGCCGTGGCGAGGTCGACGAAGCGCTGCGAGATGTCGACGCCCACCACCTCGATGCCCCGCGCCGCCAGTGCCAGGCTGTGCCGGCCGGGTCCGCACCCCACGTCGAGCACGCGGGTGCCCGGACCGAGGCCCAGGGCCCCGACGAGGAACTCGACCTCCTGTTCGGTGCCCTTGGTGAACGAGTACCGCAGGTAGGCGCTTCCCAGGTGGTCCGCCACCCCCTCGAACCAGTGCTTGCTCTCGAGCGTGTGCGGCTCGTTCCCCGCCTTCACACTCGGGGCTTCGCCCATCCGGTGCTCGTCGTCCGCTGCTCCGCCTGGCGGCTCCGCAGCCTGGCGGCCGTCCGTCACCTCACGCCTTGGCCTCGGCCCAGCTGGGACCGAAGGCGAGGTTCACCGCGAGGGGCACGCGCAGGTCGGCGGCCCCGACGAGCGTCGACTCGGTGAGGGCCGCCACGTGGTCGTGCTCGTCGGGCGGCACCTCGAGGATCACCTCGTCGTGGACCTGGAGGATGAGCCGGCTCGCCAGGCCCTGCTCCTCGAGCGCGTGGTCGAGCGCCACGAGCGCGACCTTGAAGATGTCGGCGGCGAGGCCCTGGATGCCGGCGTTCATGGCCTGGCGCTCCCCGGCCTGGCGGATACGGAAGTTGGACGAGCTCAGCTCCGGGATCTGCCGGCGGCGACCGAAGAGCGTCTCGGTGTACCCCCGCTCGCGAGCCTCGGCGACCGTCCGGTCCATGTACGCCCGCACGGCCGGGAACGCCACGAAGTAGGCATCGAGGATGGCCTGGGCCTCGCCCGTCGGGATGGACAGGCGTTGGGCCAGCCCGTAGGCCTCCATCCCGTAGGCGAGCCCGTAGGAGACCATCTTCGCCTTCGAGCGTTGCTCCATCGTCACCGCGTCGGGCTCCACGCCGAAGATCCGGGCCGCCGTCTCGGTGTGGATGTCCGTGCCGGCCTCGAAGGCGGCGATGAGCCCGGGATCATCGGCCAGGTGGGCGATGCACCGCAGCTCGATCTGGTTGTAGTCGGCGACCAGGAACTCGTAGCCGGGGGCCGGGACGAACGCCTCGCGGAAGGTGCGGCCGATCTCGCTGCGCACGGGGATGTTGTGCAGGTTGGGGGCATCGGAGCTGAGGCGCCCCGTCCGGGCCACCGTCTGGTGGAAGGTGGCGTGGATGCGCCCGTCGGGCCCCACCTCGGCGAGCAGGCCCTCGCCGTAGGTGGAGCGGAGCTTCTCCACCTCCCGGTAGCGCAGGAGGTGCTCGATGATCGGGTGCTCACCCAGCAGCTTCTCCAGTGACGTCGCGTCGGTCGAGAAGCCGGTCTTGGTCTTCTTCTGGGGGGTGAGGCCGAGCTTGTCGAACAGCACGGCGCGCAGCTGCGGGGTGGAGTTGACGTTGAACTCCTCGCCGGCGTCGGCCCAGATCTGGGCGGTGAGGGTCTCGCACTCGGTGGCCATCTGCTCGTTGAGGGCCCGCAGCCGGTCCACGTCGACCCCGATGCCCACCGCCTCCATGCGGGCCAGGACCCGGACGAGGGGCACCTCGATCTCGTCGTGGAGCTGGCGGAGGCCCTGCGCGTCCAAGGCGGCCGAGAGGGGGACGACCAGGGCGTCGACGGCCAGGGCCCGCCGGGCGGTC
>JADGOP010000245.1 GCA_017882935.1 Actinomycetota bacterium | reverse complement strand
AGGACCGCGGTGGCGAGGAACGCGTCGACCAGCGTCACCCGACCCTCCGTCCGCAGCACCGGGTTGTCGAGCTGGGTCCCGACACGGGCCTTGCCCGCGGCGAGCGTGAACATCACCACCGCCGTGGCGGCGGTCCAGGCGATGCCGAGCGGGCTGTGGCCGGGGTGCCTGCCGGCGATCAGCACGTAGGTGCTCTGCAGCCCGACGTAGACCGCGAGCAGCACGAACGCCGCGCCGATGAGGTGCAGAGCGCGTCGTTCCCGGTCCGCACCCGTCCCCGACAGCTCCCACAGCACCACCGTGCTCGCACCGATCTCGATCAGCGAGTCGAGCCCGAAGGCGGCCAGGGCCACCGACCGGGCGCGGACCGCGGCGAACCCGAGCACGACGATGCCCACGGCGTTCCAGCCCAGCGTGACGACCTCGAGGCGCCTGCCCGCCCGCAGCAGCTGGGCGTGCCTCGGCGGCGTCGGCGGCTCGGGCACGGCACCATCATCGCCGACCCGACGACCCTGCCCTACGGTCGGTCGCTGCGTGGAGCCCGACCGTGGAGGACCTGTGACCGACTGGTTCGAGATCACCCGTCGCAACGCCCGATCGGTGCAGACGACCATCGGCTGGATCTTCTGGGATCCCGGGGCCGTGGAGCGCTACGCCTCCGCCGGCCTGCCCCCCGACCTCGCGGGCCCGCTCGGCTACATCGCGGCGCGGGCCGCCCCCCTCGCGGCAGCGGGGCCCGAGGCCGTGGTCGCGGCGTTCGGCTCGATCAGCCGGCTGGGCATCCAGGCCACGTTCGACCTGCTCGACGGGCCGGCCGGCTTCGAGCGGATGTGGGCGGCGCGCGACGAGGCCGTGGCCGAGGGCCTGAGGCGCCACGCGCCCGACATCGTGGCGCCGCTCGTCGAGTACGGCCCCGAGATCTGGCCGGTGGTCGACCGGCTGCCCCTTGTCGGCCGGGTGTTCTTCGGCGCCCACGTGGCACGGCCCCGGCCCGACGACGCGCTCCTGTCGGGCTGGCACGCGGTCAACTGCCTGCGCGAGTGGCGTGGCGACACCCATTGGGCGCGGGTCGTCGCCGAGGGGCTCACCCACGCCGAGGCGTCGATCCTGCACAACGCCTGGCTCGGTTACGAGCCCGACTGGCTCGCACGCTCGCGGGGCACCACGCCCGACGAGATCGAGGCCGGCTGGGAGGCCCTCACCCGGCGCGGGCTCGCCGCCGACCGCGCCGTGCTGCCCGAGGGGGTGGCGCTGCGCCAGCAGCTCGAGGACGACACCGACCGGCTCACGACCCTGCCCTGGGAGCTGCTCGGCGAGGCGCGCTCGCGCGAGTTCGCGGCGCGCTTCGAGCCGCCGTGCGAACTGCTGCTCACCCGCGTCGACGAGACCGCGGGCCCCAACTACCAGCCTGCCTCACGCCTGCGCTGAGGCCCGGGCGCGCCGCTGGCGGCACGACCAGGTCGTGCCGCCAGCTCCGACGTCGGTGCCGGACTACTTGTGCTCGGCGTAGGAGGGCACCGACTGCTCGGTGACCAGCTCCGGCGAGGTGCGGCCGACCGGCGCCCCGGCGTTGTTCACGGCGCCGAGCGAGATGTGCGCCCAGTCGTTGTAGTCGTGGAGCACGCTGATGAGGCCGTCGCCGTTGATGTCGACCGAGATGGCCAAGGGATCGATGGTGGCGTTGCCGTTCCAGTCGATGTCGACGCCGTTGCAGATGCCGTTGGTCTCGAGGAGCGACGCCTCGTTCAACGAGGCCTTGACACCGATCGAGTAGCTGAGCACGCCGTCACCACCGAACACGCAGTTCGTGTCGATGCCCGGGAACTGGTACTGGTAGTTCATCACCGAGTTGTAGTTGGGCTTGTAGTTGGTGTCCTCGTCGCCGCCGTGCCGCAGGCCCAGGTTGTGCCCGGCCTCGTGGACGATGGTGTTGGCCACGTTCTGGTCCGAGCCGTAGCAGTAGAGCGACACCACCATGTCGTTGCCGCTGATCTCGGCCTGGCCCGAGCTGGTCGAGTTGGTGCCGTAGCGGTGCGGCATGAGCACGTAGTGGAAGAGCCCCTGCCGGTTGGTGTTGAAGTTGGCGGCCTTGATGGCGTTGTAGTCGGTGCCGTTCACGCCACCGGCGATCACGCCGTCAGCGTCGGCCACCAGGTTGCCGCCGGTGAACGCCCCGCCCTGGCCGTAGTCGGCGATGAGGTGGACGCCGTTGACGCCGTCGGGGTTGGACACGGGAGCCGTGCCGTAGGCCGTGGCCACCTTGGAGATCACACCGGCCGTGGGGCGGTGGCTGTGGGCGGCGCACACGCCGGGCTCGGCGTTGTCGTCGAACCAGTCGAACTCGAACGCGATGTCCTTGTGCGTGGGCGAGGCGCCCATGGCCGGCAGGTTGACCCCGCCGGTGGTGCCGAGGACCTCGTCGCCGTCCTTCAGGCCGTCGTTGTCGGTGTCGTTCGAGGCCGGGTTGGTGCCCGTGTTGGCCGCCGAGACGTAGGTGCCGGTGTTGGTCTCGACCGCGTCGGGCAGGCGGTCGCCGTCGGTGTCGGTGGACGAGACGCAGGCCTTGGTGGCCCCCGCGTTGCCCGCGGCCGGCGTGACGTAGGTGGCGCTGAGCACACCCGCGGTGTCGGGCCCGCTCCACTGGTCGGCGGAGTCGTAGGCCGTGACGGTGAGGGTGTAGCTCGTCGAGGGGGAGAGGCCGGTGATGACGCAGTTGTTCCACGAGGGGCTCACCCGCGCGATCTCGACGCCGTTCACGTCGATCCGGTAGTTCTTCACCGTCTTGTCCGAGTCGACCGTCGCCGTCGGCCAGGCGACCTTGACCAGAGGCCCGATGGCCGTCGTGGTCAACGTCGACCCACTGCTGAAGCTCGGCTTGCAGGCTGCCAGCACCAGAGCGATGGCTACCGCGCCGAAGAACATCCCGACCTTCTTGAACCGCATGTCCACGCCTCCCTCAGCCGACCGCCGCACGGTCGTAGCTGACGGCATTGTTTCTCATCTCTGGCCCAAAGGCAACCGGAACGGCACCGATGTTTGGATCGGCGGTATGGAGATTTCCGAACCACTCCTCGCACAGCAGGTCTCCGGAGCCCCTGATACGGTCGGGCGCTTCCCGACAAGGGGGCGGCCGATGGCCGACGCTCGTGGAGCTCCCGAGCACCAACTCCGCCGCGGCGCCGCGCTGGTCGCCCTGGTCCTGGTCTGCCTCGTCGTCGCTGGCTGCGTGCGCCCTCCCTGGCTGAGCCGGCCCGGCCGCAACAGCCTTCAGCAGGCGGTGATCGCGGCGAGCAACGTGGATTCGTGCGCGCTCACGATCCTGGGCGGGGTCGAGTGCTGGGGTGGCAACGAGTTCGGCGCGGTCGGCGATGGCACGACGACCGATCGCTGGCAGCCGACGCACGTCGTCGGTCTCACCCACGGCGTGAAGGCCGTGAGCGTGGGGTGGGGTCACGCGTGCGCGCTCACCGAAGCCGGTGGTGTGAAGTGCTGGGGGTACAACCTCAACGGTCAGCTCGGTGACGGGACGACGACCGACCGCCTGACGCCGGTCGACGTCATCGGCCTGACCCACGGTGTGAAGGCACTGAGCGCCGGTGGCTTCCACACCTGCGCGCTGACCACCAAGGGCGCCGTGCGCTGTTGGGGGTGGAACAACGCGGGCCAGCTCGGCAACGGCACCACCGCAAACAGCCCCACCCCGGAGAACGTGGTCGGCCTCGGATCCGGGGTGCGGACGGTGAGCGCCGGGATCTGGCACACGTGCGCGATCACCTCCGCGGGCGGGGCGCGCTGCTGGGGACTGAACGACTTCGGCGAGCTGGGTGACGGCACCTCCGTCAACCGGTCGATCCCCGTCGACGTCGTAGGGCTCACGTCGGGCGTGAGCTCGATCAGCGCAGGAACCGGCGACGTGAGCCCGCACACCTGCGCGTTGGTCAACGGTGGAGCGAGGTGCTGGGGAGGCAACTCCGAGGGTCAGCTGGGTGACGGCACCACCGTGACCCGCTACACGCCGGTGGACGTGGTCGGTGCCGGCTCGGGGGTCGCGGTCGTGTCCGCTGCCGGCTTCTACTCGTGCCTGCTGCGCACGAGCGGAGCGGTGGCGTGCTGGGGCACCAACCCGTTCGGCCAGCTCGGTGACGGCACCACCACGACCCGCCTCACCCCGACCCCGGTCGTCGGGCTCTCGTCGGGGGTCACCGATCTCGCGACCGGCGGCTACCACAGCTGCGCGCTCACCCGCAGCGGGGGCGTGAAGTGCTGGGGCGGCAACGGGAACGGGCAGGTCGGCGACGGTCAGAACCAGGCGGGCGGCCCCAACCAGGACACCCTCGTGCCCGTCGACGTCTCGGGGTCCTTCTACCGACCGGAGTGCCCGACGCTCAGCGCGGCACCGCACACCGACTTCACCCTCACCAACGGCTACGGACGGGGGTCGGTGGCCACCTTCACCGCCGCGCCCGGCTACGCACTCGCGGCCGGGAAGACCCTGAGGTGCAGGCCCGACGCGACGTGGGACGGCGCACCGCCCCCAACGGTGACCACGGGTCGCGTGATCGTGACACCGAGCACCGGCCTGACGGACGGGCAGTCGGTGGCCGTCGCCCTGTCCGGCTTCGCGCCTTCGGCCCCGCTCGGGTGGTGCCAGGCCGTGGTCGCGTCGGTGCCGGCGGGA
>JADGOP010000244.1 GCA_017882935.1 Actinomycetota bacterium | reverse complement strand
GGCGTGAAGTTCCGGGCCCTGGGGGCCGCCGCCATCCTGCGGCGCAACCTCCTCATCTACGGGCTGGGCGGCCTGATCGCCCCGTTCGTGTTCATCAAGCTGATCGATGTCGTCATCGTGGCGATGGGAGTGAAGTGATGCGCCGCCAACTGCTCACCGGGCTGCGGATGACCGTCGTGCTGACGATCCTCCTGGGCCTCGTCTACCCGCTGGTCATGACCGCCGCCGGCCAGGTCCTGTTCCCGAGGCAGGCCAACGGCTCGATGGTGAAGGACGCCAAGGGCAGGGTCGTCGGCTCGTCGCTGCTCGGCCAGCTGTTCACCGACGCCAAGGGCAACGCCGTGGCGAAGTACTTCCAGCCCCGCCCGTCGGCCGCCGGTGACGGCTACGACCCCACCTCGAGCAGCGCGACCAACCTGGGCCCGTCGAACCCCAACCTCATCGGCAACCAGGACGGCACGAACCCCTACGCCACCAAGGCCGACCCCTACTGCGTGCCCGTGCAGGCCACCGACAAGGCCGGGAACGACGTCACCGACAAGAAGGGCAACCCGGTCTATGTGAAGAACGCCGACGGGTCCTACCAGTGCGACCCGAGCACCGTCGGACAACGGGTGCTCGCCTACCGGGCGCTCAACGGGCTGACCGCCGGCACGAAGGTGCCGGTCGACGCGGTCACCGCTTCGGGCTCGGGGCTCGACCCCGACATCTCGGTGGCCAACGCGCTGCTGCAGGCCCCGCGCGTGGCCAAGGCGCGTAACCTCCCGCTCAGTGACGTGGTGAAGCTCATCCACTCCCACATCCGGGAGCGGGCCTGGGGCTTCCTCGGCGAACGGACGGTGAACGTGCTCGACCTCAACCTCGCTCTCGACAAGCGCTAGCGGGAGGGCAGGGTGGCGCGCGGCAAGCTGCGCATCTACGTCGGGGCCGCCCCGGGAGTGGGCAAGACGTTCGCCATGCTCGACGAGGGCTGGCGGCGCCACTCCCGGGGCACCGACGTGGTCGTCGGCATCGTCGAGACCCACGGGCGACCCGCCACCATCGCCCAGCTGCGAGACCTCGAGATCGTCCCCCGCGCCACGATCGAGTACCGGGGCCAGACCTTCGAGGAGCTCGACCTCGACGCCATCCTCGAGCGCCGCCCCGCCATCGCCATCGTCGACGAGCTGGCCCACACCAACGTGCCGGGCCTGCGCCACGCGAAGCGCTGGGAGGACATCGAGGAGCTGCTCGACGCCGGCATCGACGTGCTGTCCACCGTCAACGTCCAGCACCTCGAGAGCCTCAACGACGTCGTCGAGCAGATCACCGGCACGAAGCAGAACGAGACCGTGCCCGACGGCTGGGTGCGGGCCGCCGACCAGATCGAGCTGGTCGACATGACCCCGGAGGCGCTGCGCCGGCGGATGGCCCACGGCAACGTGTACACGCCCGAGAAGGTCGACGTCGCGCTCGCCAACTACTTCCGGGTGGGCAACCTCACCGCGCTGCGGGAGCTGGCGCTGCTCTGGATGGCCGACCGCGTCGACGAGGAGATCCAGGAGTACCGCGAGCGCCACGACATCGCCGGCAAGTGGGAGACCAAGGAGCGCGTGCTGGTGGCGCTCACGGGCGCACCCGGCAGCGAGGACCTGGTGCGCCGGGCCGGGCGTACCGCCATGCGCACGCGTGGCGAGCTCATCGGGGCGCACGTGGCCGCCGACGACGGCCTCGTGGGCGCCACGGCCAGCGCCCTCGAGGCGCAGCGCGCCCTGCTCGAGCAGCTCGGTGGGCGGTACGTGGAGGTGGTCGGGGCGGATGTGGCGCAGGCGCTCGTGCAGGTGGCCCGTGCCGAGAACGCCACGCAGCTGATCCTGGGCGCCAGCCGCCGGTCGCGCTGGCACGAGCTCGTGCAGGGCTCGGTGATCAACACGGTGGTGCGCGCCGCCGGTGGCTCGATCGATGTGCACGTGATCTCCACCACCAACCGCGACGGCGAGGCCCCCGCTCCGGCCCCGACCCGGCGGCCCCGCCTGGCCGCGGTCCCCCGCCGCCGCCAGCTGGTGAGCCTGGCGGTGGGGCTCGTGGGTGTGGTCCTGCTCACCCTGGTGATGAACCACTTCCACTCGTCGCTCGGCCTGCAGAACGCCGCCCTGCTCTACCTCCTGTTCGTGCTCGGCGTGGCCACCATCGGGGGCACCGTCCCCGCCATGCTCACCGCGGTCGCCGCCTTCCTGGCGCTCAACTGGTTCTTCGCGCCGCCGTTCCACACCTTCACCATCAGCAACGGCCGCGACCTCCTCACGCTGGCCACGTTCCTCACCGTCGCCGCAGTCGTCAGCACGCTCGTCGACACGGCTGCGCGACGGCGCCAGGACGCGCACCAGGCGCGCGCCGAGGCGCAGGCCCTCACGGCGATGGCGGCCGTCGTGCTGCGCGAGCCCGACCCGCTCCCCCAGATCGCCGAGACGCTCACCTCGACCTTCAACCTCGACGGGGTCACCGTGTTCGGTCGCTCCGGCAGCGGCTGGGTGGTCGAGGCCACGGCCGGACCGGAGCCACCCGCCACCGTCGCCGAAGCCGATCGCACGTTGCCGCTCGGCGACCGGTCGCTGCTCGCCTGGCGCGGCGAGCACCTGCGTGCCGATGCCCAGCAGCTCCTGGCCGCGTTCGCGACGCAGCTGGCCGTGGCGGTGCAGAGCCGCAGGCTCGCTGCAGAGGCGTCGACCGCAGCGACGCTCGCGAAGGCCAACGAGATGCGCACCGCCCTGCTCGCGGCCGTCAGCCACGACCTCCGCACCCCGCTCGCGTCCATCCGCACCGCGGCCACCAGCCTGTTGGCCGACGACGTCGACCTCGATCCCGCCGTCACCAAGGAGCTCCTCGAGACCATCGACGACGAGGCCGAGCGTCTGAACACCCTGGTCGGCAACCTGCTCGACATGAGCCGGCTCCAGACGGGGCACTTCCACATCGAGCAGGACGCCGTGGGCGTCGACGAGGTCGTCGGCGCCGCGCTGCTCGGCCTGCACACCCCGCCCGACCGCGTGCGGATCGAGGTCCCCGAGGACCTGCCACGGGTCATCACCGACCCCTCGCTCCTCGAGCGCGCGGTGGCGAACCTGCTCGACAACGCGCTCGGCTTCTCACCCGAGGGTGTGCCGATCACGGTCACCGCCGGTGTCGTCTCCGACCGCCTCCACCTGCGCGTCATCGACTCCGGACGCGGCATCCCCGTGGCCGATCGCGACCGCGTGTTCCAGCCCTTCCAGAGACTCGACGACAATCGTGCCCACGGCGGGGTCGGCCTCGGGCTCGCCGTGGCACACGGCTTCGTCGAGGCGATAGGTGGCGAGCTCACCGTCGAGGACACGCCAGGAGGCGGCACCACCATGGTCATCACCCTTCCGCTCACCCCGGACGCCGCATGACTCGCCTGTTGCTGATCGACGACGAGGAGCGCTTCGCGCACGCGCTCGGCATCAGCCTGCGCGCCCGCGACTTCGACGTCACGACCGCCGCCGACGGCGCCACGGGGCTGCGGGCCGCGGCCGACATCAAGCCCGACATCGTGATCCTCGACCTGGGGCTGCCCGACATGGACGGCCTCGAGGTGCTGCGCGCCCTGCGGGCGTGGACGGCGGTGCCCGTGATCGTGCTGTCGGCGCGGCACACCGACGCCACCAAGGTGGCGGCGCTCGACGCCGGTGCCGACGACTACGTGACCAAGCCCTTCAGCATCAACGAGTTCCTCGCCCGGGTGCGCGCCGCGCTGCGCCGCGTGACCGCCGGCGACGCCCAGCCGGTGATCGAGACCGAGGACTTCACCATCGACCTGGTGGCGAAGCTCGTCACCGACCCCGAGGGCGCGGTGATCCGCCTCACCCCCACCGAGTGGGGTGTGGTCGAGGTGCTGGTGCGCAACCAGGGCAAGCTCGTGAGCCAGCGGCAGCTGCTGCAGGAGGTGTGGGGCCCGGCCTACGAGCGCGAGACGAACTACCTGCGGGTGTACCTCGCCGCGGTGCGCCGCAAGCTCGAGCCGGTGCCGAGCACCCCGCGGTACTTCCTGACCGAGCCGGGCATGGGCTACCGGTTCACCACCGTGCACGAGCCCGAACCCTGAGAATTGGGCGCCGCGCGACCCCGAGATTTTCCCCTTGCCGGGGCGAAGCACTACGCCTAGTATATGAGCACTACCCAACGTCGACCCTCGCGGGAGGCCGACCATGTTGTCGTCACGGAGTGGGCTGGCGGCCCACCTTCGAGCCCGAGCCGCCTCGGCGGCGGGCCTGCTGGCCCTCACCACCACGCTGGTGGTGGCCCTGAGCAGCCCTTCTGCGGCCGCGGGCCCCGGCGTCTACGGCGCCTGGACCCTGGCCGGGTCCGGCACGAGCTGGACCGGCACCGTTGCGGTGGCCGCGGCGGGGTTCCCGGCGGCCACGTACACCTCCGACACCACCACGCCCTTCCTCGACACCACCGCGTTCCTCGGCACGTCCACCCCGTTCGGCGCGGCGTTCGGCACGTCGCAGGGCTCGAACTACCTGCGGGCGTCGACCAGCTCCGACGGTGACTCGCACACCACCTTCACCTTCGCGTCGCCGACCCCGGCCAGCGGCTGGGGCTTCAACTTGGGCGACATCGACGTCGACCAGGTGACGGTCACGGCCACCGACGCCCTCGGCAACCCGGTGTCCACCGCGTCGCTCGGCTTCCAGGG
>JADGOP010000243.1 GCA_017882935.1 Actinomycetota bacterium | reverse complement strand
CTCGACCGCCAGCTCACGGTGTGGGAGAACCTCTACTTCCACGGCCGGCTCTTCGGCATCAGCGCCGACGAGTCCCGCCGGGCCAGCGACGAGCTGCTCGAGCAGTTCCACCTCGCCAAGTGGGCCAAGGCGTCGGTCTACGCCCTGTCGGGCGGCATGGCGCAGCGGCTCATGGTGGCCCGGGCCATCCTGCACCGCCCGGCCGTGCTGTTCCTCGACGAGCCCACCGCGGGCCTCGACCCCCAGAGCCGCCTGGCGCTGTGGGAGATCCTGGGCGAGCTCAACCGCGATGGGCAGACCATCCTCCTCACCACGCACTACATGGAGGAGGCCGACCAGCTCTGCGGGCGCGTGGCCATCATGGACCACGGCCGGATCCTGGCCCTCGACACCCCGGCCGCGCTGAAGCAGGGCGTGGGCGCCGACACCATCGTCACGGTCAAGGCCAACGGCGACCTGGACCAGCTCACCGAGGTGCTCACCGGGGCCATCGACGGGGTGACGCGCAGCCGCCAGCTCGATGGCGCCGTCGAGCTCCACGTCAGCGGCCCCGACCGCCTCCTGCCGCGGGTCGTGAACGCCGCCGAGGGGGCGGGCTTCGACGTGGTCGACCTGTCGGTGGCCGAGCCGTCGCTCGAGACGGTGTTCATCAACCTCACCGGAAAGGACCTGCGCGACTGATGGCCACCACCGCGTCCGCTCCCCCGACCTCACCATCTGCCCCGCACCACATCTCGGCGGTCCCCACCCGCACCAAGATGGCGGCCAGCCGCACCGCGCTGTGGGCGCTGATCGTGCGCGACCTCGTGGTGATGAAGAAGAACTTCGGCGAGTTCGTGGGCCGGGTCATCATCCAGCCCTTCCTGCTCGTGTTCGTGTTCCTCTACGTCTTCCCCCGCATCGGCCAGGGCGTGGGCGGCGGCAGGGGGGTGGCCGCCGAGGCCGCGTTCGCCACCGTGCTCGTGCCCGGTGTGGTCGCCATCTCGATCATGTTCCAGGGCATCCAGGCCGTGGCCATGCAGCTGTCGTCGGAGTTCGGCTTCACCCGTGAGATCGAGGACCGCGTCCAGGCGCCGTGCCCCATCTGGCTGGTGGCCATGGCGAAGGTGCTGTCGGGTGCGGTGCAGGGCATCATCGCCGCGGCCATCGTGTTCCCCATCGCCGCGGTCATCCACGCCCGGGGCGCCGAGGCGCACCTCCACATCCACTGGTTGGTGGTGCTCACGCTGGTGCCGCTCGCGTCGGTGGCCATGACCTCGCTCGGGCTGCTCCTCGGCACCAAGTTCGAGCCGCGCAACATCGGGCTCATGTTCGGGTTCGTGGTGCTGCCGCTCACCTTCCTCGGCGGCACCTACTACCAGTGGACCAAGTTGGCGCCGGTGCAGGTGGCGCACATCCACTGGCTGCAGATCCTGGTGCTGATCAACCCGCTCATCTACGTGGCCGAGGGCATGCGCGCTGCGTTCACCGACGCGCCGCACATGCACCTCTACGTGATCTACCCCGTGCTCACCGCCTTCTGCGCGGGCTTCCTCTTCTTCGGCCTCAAGGGCTTCCGCAAGCGCGTGCTGTCGTAGTCGCGCACGCGCTCAGTGCGCGCCCTGGTGGGCGCGCCACGCGCCGGCGAGGCGCTCGACGCCCACGGTGAGCACCTCGGGCGCGTCGGCGAACGAGATGCGGATGTGGTCGAGGTGGTCATGGTCGTGACACGCCGGCTGACCGGGCATCACCGCCACGCCGTGCGTCAGGGCGACCCGGGCCAGCTCCTCGGTGTCGGCCGCGGGGACCGAGACCCAGAGCGACAGCCCGGCCTCGGGACGGTTGGGGCGGAAGTCGGGCAGGTGCCGAGCCAGCTCCCCGAGCAGGTGGTCGCGGCGCGTGGCCAGGTCGGCCCGGTGGCCGCGGAGCCAGGCGTCGTCGACCCCGTCGAGCAGCTCGGTGGCCAGCAGCTGCTCCGGGATGCCGCTGCCGAGGTCGGCCGCGGCCTTGAGCCGGTACAGGCGCTCGTGGCGCGGGCCGTCGACCCGGATCCACCCCACGCGCAGCCCCGCCCAGAGCAGCTTCGACACCGACCCGACGGCGACCACGTCGTCGTGCGTGGCGGCGAGCGGGGGTGGCGGGTCGCCGTCGAGCGTGAGGGCGGCCAGGGTGAGGTCCTCGATGACCAGGGTGTCGTGCGCGGCGACGATCTCACCGACGCGCTCGCGCCGGGCCGCGGGCATGACCGAGCCGCCCGGGTTGTCGCCTGTGGGGATGAGGTAGGTGACGGCGTGGGGGTTGGCCTCGAGGGCGCGCTCGAGCGGCTGCGGCTGGACGCCGGCCGAGTCCGTGGGCAGCGGCACCAGGTGGCCTCCGGCCCGGCTGAGCACCGCGATGCCCGCGGGGTAGGTGGGGCACGGCAACAGCACCGGCACGCCGGGTCGCACGCTCGCCGCGGACAGCAGGCTCAGCGCCTGCTGCGCGCCGGTGGTGACGATGAGCTGCTCGGGCGCGGTGGGGAGCTGGAGCTGCTCGGTGAGGTGGCGGGCGATGGCGGCCCGCAGCTCGGGCAGGCCGGTGGGGTGGAGGCCCGAGCCGGTGTGCGCCAGGTGCGCGGGCGTGAGGGCCAGCGGCGTGCTCGGCGGGAGGTGGTCGACGCTCGTGGGCAGCGAGAGCGAGAGGTCGATGACGTCGGCGCCGCCCGTGAGGCGACGGCGGAGCTGCACCGCCGCGGGGTTGTCGCGGCCGGGTCGGGGCTCACCGCGGTGGGGGCGCCGGGCCCGGGTGCCGCTCCCCTGGCGACGCACCACGAGCCCGGCTCGGGCGAGCTCGTCGTAGGCG
Organism: Actinomycetota bacterium; assembly: GCA_017882935.1. Lineage (GTDB taxonomy): Bacteria > Actinomycetota > Acidimicrobiia > Acidimicrobiales > Iamiaceae > JADGOP01. Next base: position 1,884 of record JADGOP010000243.1, on the reverse strand, counting down.
GCCACGACCGTGCCGCGGCTCACGCCGAGGGCGGCCGCGAGGGTGCGCTCGGCCGGCAGGCGCTCGTCGGCGGGGATCACGTGACGGTCGATGAGCTCGCCGAGGGCGCCTGCGAGGCGGTGGTACCGCGGCCCGTGGCGCTCCTTCCAATGGTCCAATGCGTCGATGGTGCGCCGCGTTCCCTGATCCATTCGCGGCCAGTCTGGCCCCCTGCCCGCGTTTCTGGGGAAGTGTCGGGCCGCCCGAGGGTGTTCACTGAGCGGCGTGAGTGCCAACACCGTCGACACGCGGCCCCCCACCCGGCGTCTCTGGGAGGCCGCCGAGCCGCTCCACGCCGTGGCCTACTTCGCGCCCGAGCCGGCCGACGCGGCCCGCGACCTCGGGCTGCACGGCTGGTGGATGGGCTACTTCGCGGGGCGGGCCGCGCCCATGGGGGCCATCAGCGCGCCCACCGCCGCCGCCACGTTCTTCGGCTTCCAGCCCGCCATGGTCGAGCGGGCCCTGCCCGACGCCTGGGCCATCGCCGCGCCCGAGGTGGTGCTGGCGAGCCGCCTCGACGCGATGGGCGCGGCACTGCGCCGTACCGCGGGACCGACCATCGAGGAGGTCGCCGTCGAGGTTGCGCCGCTGCTGCGCACGGCCACCGACGCCTGCGACATCGCGGCCCGGCCCATCGGCGCCGCCTGGGCTGCCGTCCCGTGGCCCGACGACCCGGTCGTCGCGCTCTGGCTCGGCCTCACCGCGCTGCGCGAGCACCGCGGCGACGGCCACGTGCTGGCGTGCGTCAACGCCGAGCTCGGTCCCCTCGAGGCCACCATCACCCTGGTGGGCGCGGGCGCGCTGCCGCGCACGCGCATCCAGCCGCACCGCGGGTGGAGCGACGAGGCGTGGGAGCGCGCCGAGGCGTCGCTGCGCGATCGCGGGCTGCTCGACACCAACGGGCGGCTCACCGCGGCCGGGCGCGAGCTGCGCGGCTCGGTCGAGGCGGCCACCGAGCGTCTGGCGGCGGCGCCGGCGGAGGCCCTCGGCGACGAGGGTGTCGACCGGCTCGTGGCGGCGCTCGTGCCCCTCAGCCGGCGCGTCATCGACGACGGCACCATCCCGGTGCCCAACCCCATCGGCGTGCCGCGCCCCTGATCTCGACCCGATCTCCTCCGTTCTGCGTGCGGATACCGTCGCCCAGCGACGGCATCCGCACGGAGAACGGGAGAGGGACGGGGCGGGTCAGGGGGTGAGCAGGCCCGCCGCGCTGTAGACGGGGAGGTCGAGGTAGGTGAGCACGCCGGGCTCGGCCGCCACCACGTGCGGCACCGCGTTGAGCACGTGCATGGCGGTGGCCAGGCAGCCCGCGTGGTTGTGGTCGCCACGGTGCGACGAGAGCTCGAGCTCGACCTTCACACAGGGCTCGCCGTCGATCTCGATGCGGTAGCCGCCGCCCTGCGGCCAGTCGGGCGAATCGCCGTCGCGCAGGCGGGTGACGTGCTCGACGATGAAGCGCGCCCGGTCGCCGACCATGCCGCGGATCTCGAAGCGCATGCCCGCGATGGTGCCGGCGCGGACGGGGCCCGACGCAATCTCGAAGTCCTCGTCGGCGAGCAGTACCTCGTGCCACTCGGTGATGTCGTCGAGTTCCACGTCGAGGGCCGCGGCGACCAGCTCTATGACCGGTCCCCACGCCAGGGCGATGGAGCCGGGCGAGAGCAACAGCGACTCGGAGGCCTCCTTCTTCCCGAAGCCCATGATCTCGAACATGGTGAAGGGGTTGTCCCAGGTGGCGTAGTTGACGATCTCCATCATGCGGACCGTCTCGACCTCCTTGCAGAGGGCCAGGGCGTTCACGGTGATGCCGGCGTTGCCGAAGCCGGGGTCGATGCCCGACGAGTA
>JADGOP010000242.1 GCA_017882935.1 Actinomycetota bacterium | reverse complement strand
TGTAGTACGGGAACCGTGACGAGCAGCCGATGCCGGACACGAACACGGTGTTCTCGCGCTTCGCCCCCAGGTCGGGCATGAGCATCTGCACCGCCGACAGGATCGAGTAGTCGCCGCACCCGGGGCACCACCGCACCTCCTGGTCGCTCGTCCAGTCCTTGCGGGTGGTGGGGATGATCTCCACGTCGGTCATGTCAGGCCTCCAGCGCTTCGAGAGCGGCCCGCTCGAGCTCGCCGGCGGTGAACGGGGCACCCCGGACCTTCGACACCGACTTGGCGTCGACCAGGAACTCGGCGCGCAGCATGCGGGAGAGCTGCCCGAGGTTCATCTCCGGGACCAGGACCTTGGGGTAGCGGGCCAGGACCTCGCCCAGGTTCGCCGGGAAGGGGTTGAGGTGGGTGAGGTGGATGCGGGCCACCTTCTGGCCGCGCACGCGGCACCGGTCGAGCGCCCCGCCGATGGCGCCCCAGGTGGAGCCCCAGCCGACGATCAGCAGCTCGGCGTCGGCGTCGCCTTCGACGACCACGTCGGGGATGTCCTTGGCGATGCCGGCGATCTTGGCGGCGCGCAGCCGGATCATCTTGTCGTGGTTGGCCGGCTCGTACGACACGTTGCCGGAGCCGTCCTGCTTCTCGAGCCCGCCGATGCGGTGCATGAGGCCCGGCGTGCCGGGGACGGCCCAGGGCCGCGCCAGCGTCTCGGGGTCGCGCAGGTAGGGCCAGTAGACCTCGGTGCCGTCGTCGTTGGTGTGGTTCGGCTCGGTGGCGAACTCGACGGTGAGGTCGGGGAGGTCGGCCACGTCGGGCAGGCGCCACGGCTCGGAGCCGTTGGCGAGGTAGCCGTCGGAGAGCAGGAACACCGGCGTGCGGTACTTGAGCGCGATGCGGGCGGCCTCGATGGCGGCGAAGAAGCAGTCGGACGACGTCTTGGCGGCGACGATGGGCACCGGCGACTCGCCGTGGCGGCCGTACATGGCCTGCAGCAGGTCGGCCTGCTCGGTCTTGGTGGGCAGGCCGGTGGAAGGACCGCCGCGCTGCACGTCGACGATGAGCAGCGGCAGCTCCATGCTGACCGCCAGGCCGATGGCCTCGGACTTGAGGGCCACGCCGGGGCCGCTCGTGGTGGTGATGCCGAGGTGGCCGCCGAACGCCGCGCCGATGGCGGCGGTGATGCCGGCGATCTCGTCCTCGGCCTGCAGCGTGCGGACGCCGAAGTTCTTGTGCTTCGAGAGCTCGTGCAGGATGTCGGAGGCCGGCGTGATCGGGTAGCTGCCGAGGAACAGGGGCAGCTTGGCCTGCTGGCCGGCGGCGATGAGCCCCCAGGCGAGTGCGGTGCTGCCGGTGATGTTGGTGTAGACGCCGGGCTCGAGGGTGGCGGCCTTGACGGTGTAGGCGTGCCCGAACAGCTCGGCGGTCTCGCCGAACGCGTGGCCCGCCTTGAAGGCCACCCGGTTCGCTTCCTCGACCTGCGCGCTCTTGCCGAACTTGCTGTGGATCCAGTCGAGCGTCGGCGCCTCGGGGCGGGTGTACATCCACGACACCAGCCCGAGGGCGAAGAAGTTCTTGGAGCGCTCCGCGTCGCGGGGCTTCACGCCGAGCGGCGCCACCGCGTCCTTGGTGAGGTGCGTCATCGGCACCTCGTAGACCGTGTAGCCCCCGAGCGAGCCGTCGCTCAGCGGGTTCTCGTCGTAGCCGGCCTTGGCGAGGTTGCGGTCGTCGAAGGTGTCGGTGTTGACGATGATGGTGCCGCCCCGGTCGAGCGAGCCCAGCTGCGACTTGAGCGCCGCGGGGTTCATCGCCACGAGGACGCTGGGCGCGTCGCCCGGGGTGGTGATGGCGTGGTCGGAGATGTGCACCTGGAAGGCGGACACGCCCGCGATGGTGCCGGCAGGGGCCCGGATCTCGGCCGGGTACTCGGGGAGGGTGGCCAGGTCGTTGCCGAACAGCGCGCTGGCGTTCGTGAAGCGATCGCCCGTGAGCTGCATGCCGTCGCCGGAGTCACCGGCGAACCGGATGATGACGCGATCGAGCTCGACGATGTCGCTCGGTCGTTCGGCCGTGTCGGACAAGGAGGCCCCCTTGAGGTTTGCAGTCGGCAACGGTGCCGGCCCGGGTTCAGGTTGCCGCGCTGCGCGGCGAATCGCAAAATCCGGGTGAACTGGTCAGGATTCGGGTGGACGGCCCCTGCGACGGCACCGCTCAGGCGATGGTGACCGCAGGGTCGAGGTAGACGTCCTGGATGGCGTTGAGGAGGGCGACCCCTTCGGCGGTGGGGCGCTGGAACGCCTTGCGACCGCTGATGAGGCCGGTGCCGCCGGCCCGCTTGTTGATGACGGCCGTCTTCACGGCTTCGGCGAGGTCGGAGGCGCCCGACGAGGCGCCACCGGAGTTGATGAGCCCGATGCGGCCGAGGTAGCAGTTCACGACCTGCCAGCGGGTGAGGTCGATGGGGTGGTCGGTGGTCAGCTCGGAGTACACCAGCGGGCTGGTCTTGCCGTAGTTGGCCAGCGCGTTGTAGCCGCCGTTCACCTCCGGCAGCTTCTGCTTGATGATGTCGGCCTCGATGGTGACGCCGAGGTGGTTGGCCTGGCCCGTGAGGTCGGCGGCGGTGTGGTAGTCGACCCCGTCGACCTTGAAGGCGTTGTTGCGCAGGTAGCACCACAGCACCGTGAACATGCCGAGCTCGTGCGCCCGCGCGAAGGCCTCGCTGACCTCTTGGATCTGGCGGGTGGACTCGTCGGACCCGAAGTAGATGGTGGCGCCGACCCCGGCCGCCCCCATGTCGTAGGCCTGGTCGACGGAGCCGAACATGATCTGGTCGAACTTGTTGGGGTAGGTCAGCAGCTCGTTGTGGTTGAGCTTGACGATGAAGGGGATGCGGTGGGCGTAGCGCCGCGACACCGCGCCCAGGACCCCGAAGGTGGAGGCCACCGCGTTGCACCCGCCCTCGATCGCCAGCTCGACGATGTTCTTCGGGTCGAAGTAGCGCGGGTTCGGCGCGAAGGACGCCGCGGCGGAGTGCTCGATGCCCTGGTCGACCGGGAGGATCGACACGTAGCCGGTGCCCCCCAGGCGGCCGTGGTCGTAGAGCGACTGGAGGCTGCGCAGCACCTGCGGGGAGCGATCGCTGTGCACCAGGACGCGTTCGATGTAGTCGGGGCCCGGCAACGTGAGGTCGTCGGCGGGGACGCCCTTCGACACGTGGGTGAGCAACGAGTCGGCCTCTTCGCCGAGGAGGGCCTGGATGTCCACGGATGCTGCTCCTGGTGCGTGGTGCGGGCCCGGGTGGGGCCGTGTCGGATGGTGGGCGGACACGTCCGCGCCACCAGCTCACCGTAGTCGGCTCCCCCCGCGTGGGGTCACATCTCACCCCACGGGATCGGGGTCGGACAGCCTCGAGGCCACCTCGGCCAGGAGCCGGTCGAGCCGGGCCCTCCGGCCGGGGGGCAGGACGTGCTCGGCGACGACCTCGGTGGCGCTCGAGGTGCCGGCGCCTGTGCGGTAGAAGCGGCGGCGCACCCGGCCGATGACCACCAGCTCGGTGCCCGGGGCGCAGCGACCCAGCACCGCCGGGGCCGGCGCGAACCAGGACACCGGGACCGACTCGGTCGGCTCCCCTTCGACCCGGACGGTGAGCTCGAGCGCAGCCAGGTTGGTGCCACTCGGCAGCTCGCGGACGCGTGGTTCGCTGGAGAGCGTTCCCCGCACGACGGCGATGTTCATGATGTGCTCCTCGGAGGAAGCGGATCGTGAGGGGAAGGCCCCCGAGCCTACCGAGGCGCGACGACAGCACCCGGAGGTGCCGGGCTCATCCGAGGTTGGCGAGCCGCTCGCGGACGTCGGCGAAGTCGCGGTCGCTGGCCGCGACCCAGCCGAACACCTCGCGCGCGGTCGGCACGTCGCCGGCCCGCTCGTGCAGGTCGGCCAACGCGTACGCCATGCGGAGGTGGTGCTCCTTGGGGCGCTTCACCCGCCAGCGGCCCTTCTCGAGCAGCCGGATGCCGTCGGCCAGACGCCCGCGGTCGGCCAGCGCGCCGGCCGTGACGATGCGGCCCTCGGCCACCACGTCGGCGCCGGGCGACGCCTCGCGCAGCTCGTCCCAGAGCTCGTCGACGCGCGCCCACTTCTTCTGGGCCCGGTAGCAGTCGGCCAGGACCGGGTTCTGGTCGGTCTCGCCGGTGAGCTGGCGGTAGACCTCGAGCTCGCGGGCGGCGTCGCGCCAGCGGCCGAGCCGGTACCAGGTGAGGCCGAGCAGCTCGCGCACGCTCGCCGCGCGGGGGGCCTCGTCGGCCAGGGCTCGCAGGATCTGGCGCGCCTCGCCGTACCGCTCGCGCTCGAATGCCTTCGCCGCGGAGCGCAGACGGCCCTCGAGCCGGGCGCCGCGGGCCGTACCCACCTCACGGGTGAGCTCCCCGGCGAGGTCGTGGGGCGTCTCCGGAGCGGGCACGGCGGCGGCGTCGCGCGGGGCAGCCGGCCGCGTCGTGCCCTTCCCGCGCGACTTCGGCGCGGGTGGTGCCTTGGAGCCCCGGCGCACGGCTCCGGCGGCTTCGTGCCGCACCTCCTCGAGGATCCACTGCTCCTCGGCCCGCTCGGGCGTGGGCTCGGGCTTGTCGACCGGGGACGCCTCGCGCCAGGCCTGCGCCGCTCGGCTCGGGGCCGCGCCGTCGAGGCGACCACCGCGCGGACGCTCGTCGCGGGCGCGGCCG